>CAYMRW010000047.1:0-11506 GCA_964392825.1 uncultured Rhodobacterales bacterium | reverse complement strand
ACCGCTCGCCTGCGGCGCCGCGCGGGTCACGCCCGGCTGCGCGGCGAGCTTGCCCGCAAGCCGGCGGGCAAGCGCGGCGGTCCGGAAGTCGCTGATGCCGCCGAGGCTGCCGCTGCCCGCCGCCTCGCGGATGAGGTCCTTCTGTCGCGCATAGGCGTCGAAGCGCGCCATCGCCCGGGGGTCGGCGGCCAGAGCCGCCTCGACCTCGGCCGCGTCCTCGGGTCCGAGCTCGCCGTCGAGGTAGGCGTGGAGGTCGAAGCTCCCCTCGCCCAGTATATCCTTGTCCGTATCCATGTGATCGTCCTCTCTCACGATTACACGACCAGCCTCAGCGTCGTCGGTTTCTGGGGATTCATGAGACGCCGCAGCGCCTCGCGACCGCGCCCGAGGCGCGAGTAGAAGGTGCCGAGCGGCACGTCGAGCAGCTCGGCCGCATCGGCGTAGCTCATGCCTTCGAGCGCGACGAGGATGATGGGCTGCCGCTGCGCCTCGGGCAGCTTGGCCAGCGCGTCGAGCGTCTGTTGCAGCTCGATCCGCTTGGTCTGGTCGGTGTGGACGACGGGGTCGGGCAGATCGGGCTGCGCGTCGCGCCGCACCTTCTGCTTTCGCACGTCGCTCACGAAGGTGTTGTGAAGAATGCGGAACAGCCATTTTCGCAGGTCCGTCGTCGCGTCCCAGCTGTCGGCCGCGGCAATCGCCTTGACGAGCGTCTCCTGAACCAGGTCCTCGGCATCCGAGGCGTTCCGCGTGAGCACGAGCGCATAGCGCCGCAGACCGGCGATGTGCCCGTGTAGCTGGTCTGTGATGTCGGACTGGTGTGCCATCCCTCTCCTCTTCGGTGTCATCTCCTCAAAGACGTGCGAGGGCGCTCGTTCATCCCGAGGCGGCGCTGAAATCTTTCGCCCCCGGGGCAGCAGTGCGCGACTGTCGCAGATTCGGTTCGGATGAAACCCGCAGCTGCCGCGTTGGTGGGGTGATTGCGGCCGGCAGACCAAGCGCCGCCGAGAACGAACCCGGAGGGAGTTGCCGATGGCCTTGCCAGCAGTGATCGAACCCGCGGCAGCGGAGCCGAAGGCAGCGACGACGCGGCGGCGCCTGTCCCTGTCGGGCCTGCCCTGGGGCGCGATCCTGCGGCGGACGCCGCTGGTTCTCGCCGCCGCCGGTGCCCTCTATTACGGCGCCGTCGGACTGTCGATGCACCGGATCGACGACGACCGCGGCTTCGTCCCGCCCGAGCATCTGGTCGGCGGCAGCGCGGCCGTGTCGATGGCCGCCGCGCTCATCGACCGCGAGGTGAACGAGCATCGCTGGATGGCCAACGATCCGTTCATCGCGCCGAACGCGCTCCTCGACAATGCGCCGAACTTCCAGCTCGGCATCCAGCGCGCCGCTGCCCGGTTCTCGTTCGAGCTGCTCGATCAGATCGCGCGGACGCGCGGCTCGTCGCGAAGCGACCGCGACCTCGAGCGGGCGACGGGGCACCTGCAGTTTCCGGGCGACATCTGGGTGCTGAACTTCGAAAAGTCGCTCCTGCCGATGGTGCCCTCGGAGGACCAGTACCGCACCGGGCTGCGCGCGCTCGCAAGCTACAACGAGCGTGTGGCGCGGGGAGACGCGGTGTTCCAGCGGCGCGCCGACGCCCTTGCCCAGACGCTCTCGCGGATCTCGGGCGACCTCGGCTCGAGCGCGGCGCAGCTCGACAACGTGCAGGCCGGCGGCATGTGGATCTTCAACCCGCAGGCCGACGACGTCTTCTACCAGAACAAGGGCATGATCTACGCCTACTCGATGATCCTCGGCGGACTGGGCGAGGACTTCGAGAGCCTGATCCAGCAGCGCGGCGCCGCCGCGATGTGGGCGCAGGCGATGGACAGCCTCGAACGCGCGTCAGTGATCCATCCGCTCATCGTCCTGAACGCTCCGAGCGAGGGAAGCATCTTCGCCAACCATCTGATGCTGCAGGGCTTCTACATGAAGCGGGCGATCCTGCAACTCGAGGAGGTGGCGAGCGTCCTCGCCGTCTGACCAGCAACCCGGAAGACCTTAGAACCGAGAAAGGAGAGAACTCATGATCGGTGCAGTCATCGACACGATGTCCGACAAGGAATGGCGCCAGACGGTGCGGGGCACGACCTGGCGCGACTACCTGAAGGCCGCGGTCGGCGAGTACCGGACGTCGCGCTCCGCCCGGCAGCGGGAGGACGACGTGGCCGCGATCGCCTTTGCCCTGTCGAAGCTTTCGGATCGCCGCCTGACGCTCCTCGGCATCCGCCGCGACGGCCTCGTCCATGCTGTGGAGACTCTCGTGGAGAAGGCGGAGGAGGCCCGCTCCGGTGCCGACGAGATCATCTGTCTCGTCGACGGAACCCGCCAGGCCAAGACCCAGGACAAGACCCAGGACACGGCGGGGGTCGACGGCCGCAGGATGAACGGCCACAGCGGATCGGGGAAGGCACGGCGCGAGGCGCGCGTCGCCTGACCCGGAAGTGATCGGGCTCGAGGGGGCGCTGCGGTCGAGCCGCGGCGCCCTTTCGCTCGGGGCCGATCAGCTCGCGGCGCCCGCGGCGCGGATCTCGCGGACGGCGCGGGCGATGACCGCTTCCTCGTCGGTCGGTACGACCATGACCCGGACCCGGCTTTCCCGTGTGGAGATGGTCTCTCCGCCCGCGTCGTTCAGGGCTGGATCGAGATCGAGCCCGAGCCACGCCATCCCCTCGCAGACACGTGCGCGGACCAGGGGGGCATTCTCGCCGATACCGCCGCAGAAGACCATCGCGTCGAGCCCGCCGAGAACCGCCGCAAGCGCGCCGAGTTCCCGCCGGATGCGGTACACGAAGTAGTCGATGGCCTCCGCCGCTTCGGTGGTCTTGGACGACTCGAGCACCCGCATGTCGTTCGACAGGCCCGACAGGCCGAGAAGGCCGGAGCCCCGGTAGAGAAGGTCCGAGATCGCCGCGGCGCCCATCCCCTCCTGCTCCATCAGATAGAGAAGCACGCCGGGATCGATCTGGCCGCAGCGCGTTCCCATGGGCAGGCCGTCGAGGGCGGAGAAGCCCATGGTCGACGACACGGAACGTCCGCCGAGCATGCCGCACATCGACGCGCCGTTGCCGAGATGCGCGACGACCACCCGTCCGGCGTGGAGCTGCGGGTCGATCCGGCGGACCTCGCCTGCCACGTACTCGTAGGACAGCCCGTGGAAGCCGTAGCGGCGCACGCCCCTGTCGTAGTACGCGCGCGGCAGCCCGAAGACGTCGTTGACGAAGGGCTGGCCGCGGTGGAACGCAGTGTCGAAGCAGGCCACCTGCAGCGCGCCTGGAAACGCCGCGAGCGCCGAACGGATCCCCGCGATGTTGTGGGGCTGGTGGAGCGGCGCGAACGCGGCGAGGGCCTCGATCTCGTCCAGAAGCGCGGACGTGACGACCTCCGGGCGGCCGTGGACGGGGCCCCCGTGCACCACCCTGTGGCCCACGCCCACGATCGGATCCCCCGCGAGACGCTCCGCCAGGACCGCGAGCAGGGTCTCGAGCGCGCCGGCGTGATCGGCCGCCGCCTCGGGTGGCAGGTCGCGTCCGATGCGCTCCTGCACGCCCCCGCCCTTGGCGTCGAGGCGTGGCACCTCGCCGATCCGCTGGATGACGCCGTCCATCCACGCGGGGGCTTCGGCACCGGCGTCGAAGAGGCCGAATTTGAGGGAGGAGGACCCGGCGTTGAGCGTCAGTATGCGGTCGGTCATCCGACCCTCGATACCGGCTGCGGCCGGCGAGCCCGACCCCGGCATACGGCGCTGCGTCGCCGCCGCTGGTGCATGCGGCCGGCGTGGCGTGTCGTCGGCATCGCTGCCCTCCGGGTGCGGAATCGGCCGTCGCGGGGGCGAAGATGCGTCGCGCTTCCCCGCCGGGCAAGCGCGCGCCGGACGTGGCGTCGGGGCGCGTTACGGATCGCGGCGCGGCGGCGTGCCGGGCCGGGCGACGGACGTGAGCCGCCCGTGGCCCCTGTCGGTCGAATCGGGCCGCGTCGCGAACCGAAGATCGGGCTTGGCGATCGCTGCCTCCTCGACCCCCGCCCTCGTGCGCACGGTGTCCCTGGCCCGTCCTGCCGGCATCTGCCCGGCGGCGATGCGCGTCGCGAAGGCCGTGGCGATGCTGGTGCCGCTGGCGCGGGTGACGCTGCCGCTGAACGTGCCTGCGCCGAGAATCTCGGGGAGGGACGGCGATGTCTCGCCGGGGGCCGAGGCGGTCGGATCGCGCGCGCCGAAGGCCGACGAGGGCAGACCCCGGCCCGAGTAGCGGGCCATGCGGGCATCCGATCGGCGCTGCGCCCCGACGACGGTCGTCTCGCGGCCGGTCGCGATGTTGCTGATGGTGCCGTCGCGGCGGAGGCCGAAGGCGTCGGGATCCTCGCGCCGCGGGGCGAGGCTCGCGTTCGTCTCGGTCCGCACGAAGTAGGATTGCCGCGCCCGTGTCCCGGCCCCGGGAAGATCGTCATCGCGTTCGATCCAGACCATCACCTCCGCATCTTCGGCAAGCGCGTCCGAGGACAGCGTCAGCTGCCAGTTGCCGGCCATGCGCGGCTCGCCGGCGCCGTGGCCCGGAACCTCGTGGTGCTGCGCGGTGTGGTGGACGGCCAGCGTGATCTTCAGCCGCCGCGCGGCCACGTCGCCGGGCGGCCAGGCGTCGAGCTGCACGTAGACGCGCGCCAGAAGCTCGCCGCCGTCCCCCGACATCTCCCAGAACGTGGCATCGCGCATGGCCGTCTCGCCGGATGTGTTCAGGCGCAGCGGCGGCCCCCATGGCGGCCGGACCTCGAGCCGGAGCGCGGAAAGCGCCGCCGCATCGTCGCCGAGCCGCGGCAGCCATACCTGCGCGAAGTTCGGCGTGCCGTCCCCGGGCTGGACCCGCATCGTGAGCGTCCGCTCGCGGCGCAGGTCGGCTCCGGTGAGGCGCGCGTGCGACCGCGCCTCGTGCCCGTTGCCCGCAGGAAGGCAGATCCCGGTGATGGGACCGGAGCCCCGGCCCTTCGACAGGCGACGGTCGAAGTCGATCTCGAGCTGGCTTGCGCCGTCGTGACGCCCGGCACCGCCGCCGAAACTCAGGTTGACCACGACCTTGCCGGCGCCGTCGCCCGCCCAGGTCTCGACCATGTGCTCGATGCGGTCGAGCGCCAGCTGGATGTAGGCGGAGAGGAACGCCCCGTGGGTCTGCTCGACGACGATCCGCGGCAACTGAACCGCGAAGATGGCGGTGTCGTCGGTCAGTCCGGATGCCGGGAAATCGGTCGGCGGCGCGCCGGCGGCGATGTCGAGCACCATGGTGCCGTGACCGCGCGCGCGCATGGGGCGCCGCCTGCCGGGCGATGCGCGGCTCTCCGCGCCGTAGCGGGCGTAGAGCGCGGTCTCGTCGACGGCCCCGCCGCTGACGGACGCCGCAAGCATCTCGTCGATGTAGGCGTACCGGTCCGGGTCGACCCCGGCCGGGGGCGACGGGGCCCGCGCGGCGAACATTTCGCGGCCGATCGGCAGGCCCTGGCCGTCGCGGCAATCCGCGTCCATGTCCCAGAACCAGGCGATCCGCGTCTCCGTCGACGGGGTCGCCGGATCGCTCCGCTGGCGCCGGAACCGCTCGTGGCCGAAGGCGATGTCGGTGTCGATAATGGCGACGATCGTGTCGGGCCGCGGGCGAGGCGAGAGCATGCAGCCCGCGACGGACCCCGGACCGGGGCGCCAGCGCGGCACCAGGGGATGCAGCGGCGCGCCGACCGCGTGGACCCCCGAGATGATCTGCCCCCAGTCCCGGTCGCCCGACCATTCGCCGGTCAGACCCTCGACGAGGGTGCGCATCGCGCCCGGAAGCGCGACTCCGGCGATCTCGTACCCCTCCCCGCAGCGCGGCTCGGCGAAGACTTCGTCGAGCTCGAAGTCGGGAATGTCGAGCGGGCCGGCGTCGAGCCCGGTTTCCGTGGCAAACGCCTTGAAGCGGCGGAACGTCTCCGCGTCGGCGAAGCGGAGGACGAAGCTCGCGAGGGTCTCGCCCGCGGCCCCGCGGGGCCCGGGCAGGGTCAGAAAGTGCCAGTAGGCGTCGATGCCGAACTGCCCCGGCGCCTGCAGGCCCAGTCCCGCGAGAAGGCCGTGCCGCGTCCACTCCGCCATGTCAGCACCACTCGGCGGCGGCGCGGCGCCAGAGCTCGCGCAGGATGCTGTCGCCGGCGCCGGTGACCTCGAAGGCGCCCGGCTTGCTGTCGGCCCCGACGGGAACGAAGGCGCCGCGTGCCTCGGTCTCCCCGTCGACGAACCTCCACCCATCGTCGGCGACGTAGTCCTCCGGCGCGTCGAGGTCGGGCACGAAGGCCCTGCCGTCGAAGGCGACCTGGGCGATGCGCCTCGCATCGTCTGCGCTCGCCCCCATCCGTCCGACCAGGTACTGGCCGAGGGCCGCGCCCAGAAGCGCGCCCGCGCCGTTGTCGCTCGGGAAGTGGACGCCCGCGACGGTCCGGTTGACGGTGATCCGATAGGCCTGCCGGCGCAGTTGCAGGCGGGTCATTTCCAGCTCGGGACCGCCGGCCTTCGCCGCGCGCAGCGCCGCGAGCTCGGTGAGGACATGCGCGACTAGATGGGACTCGCAGGCATGGCCGCTCGGGAACGACGAGTGCTGCGGGGTCGGGATCATCGGCTGGATCTGCGGCGAGAACTCGACCGGGCGGCGGCAGGCAAGCGCATTCTTGAACCGCATCTCGACGGCGACGGCCGTGCGCAGCGCCGCGGCGAGCAGCTCGAGCGTCCACTGCGTCCGTGTGAGCTGCAGGCCGACGATGCTGCCGAAGAAGCTCAGGATGTCGTCGACCTGCGCCAGGATCTCGGCAGCGCGCTCGTCGCGCAGGTCGGCCCAGTACTCGACCCATATCAGCTGCGCCCGCATCTGCTCGGCTGTCGGCCGACGCATGGCGAGAAGGAGGCTGGCGTTGCCGTCAGAGGCCGGCACGGAAACCTCCAGCCCCGGTTTGTCCGCATCGTCGCGTCCGACCGCGATCCCGCGCAGCGGCGGATGGTGCCAGAGCGTACCCCACCCGGCCTCGTCGCTCATCGCGAAGTCCAGGGGCTGGAGCATGGCGTGCGCGAGGACCTCGGCCCTGACACGCGGCGACCAGCGGTCGAGATCGGCGATCTGATCTTCGCCAAGTTGGGCGGGCAAGCTGTGCTGCGGCGCCTGCCAGGCGCCGACGATGCCGTCGCGATTGCCGAGCAGCGCGCCGGAGGCGTACGTATCGGCGGCGACGATTTCGCCCGATGCGGTGTTCGAGTTGTTTGAATTGTTCGAGTTATTCGAATTGTTGGAGTTGTTGGAGTTTGCCGGTCCGAAAGCGATCGACATTCACGCCCCCTATGGTCCTTGCTCGCATGATTGCTTGTTCAAATAAGCTTTAAAACAGCCTATAGCTGTAATCCGGGTTGTGCGGGCCGGTCTGGCCTCGACTAAGACACGTAATTTGCTCCTTCTATTATCTTTATAGTTGTTGGTCGACCGAACGGGGCATGTGAACGCCTTGAGATTCAATACGTTTGGCGTGTTCAAAGTGATCGCGCCTGGCGACGAGGATGTCACGCCTCGCGCGCAGAAGGTGTGCGGCTTGCTGGCCATTCTACTCGAATCGCCGAAAATGTCACGCTCCCGGGCCGCGCTTCAGGACATGTTGTGGAGCGACCGCGAACAGGCGCAGGGCGCGGCCAGCCTGCGCCAGGCGCTGACGGTGATCCGCCAGTCCTTCGGCGCCTGCAGGGACGTCCTGCGTGCCGACCTCCACGTGGTGTCGCTCGACCCCCTCCGCGTCGTCTATGAGCGCGACCCGCGCCAGGGCGAGTTCCTCGAGGGCATCGGCGTACGCGATCCGGAGTTCGAGGACTGGCTGCGCGACATGCGCCTGGCCTTCGACGAGCCGCGCGGGGAGCGGCCAGGTTCGGCCCGCGGGGTATCGGTCGGGGACGAGAGCGGCATCGCGCTCGTCGTGCCGCGCCTGTTCCTGTGTTCGGCCGATGGCGCGCAGCTTGCGCCCTTCATTCAGCAGGCGATTGCCAAGGGCGTCTCGGATTGGGGCGCCGTCGACGTCCTCACGGTTCGTCCGGGCCTGATCGACCCGTGGGGCCAGAAGGACGCCTTCGTCCTCGAAGTGGGCGATCGGCCGGTCCAGGCGGGCGTCGCGATCCGCATGGTCATGTCGGCGGCCTCGGATGGCCGCGTTCTCTGGCAGGACACCGCCATCGTGAAGATCGCCGGCGACCCGTTGGCCGACCAAGCGCTGGCGAGGACGGTGAACACCGGCATCGATCGTTCGGTCGAGGCGATCGCGGCGGCGTCGGGCGACGATTCCCCGTTCCCCCCGGTACGCCGGATCTTCCTTACCCCGGGGCAGGAGTACGGTCTGGTCACGCAGAGGCTGGACCGCTTCGGCGAGGTGACCGGGCGCGGCATCTACGCGGCGTGGCACGCGTACCTGACCGTCTTCCAGGTGATCGACGAGCAATGGCGCAGCAGCGACCGACGCGGCGTCATCGTCGAGGCCGAGGAGAATGTCAGGCGGGCGCTCGAGACCGAGGCCCACAACCCGATGGCATTGTCGATCTCCTCTCTCGTCAACAGCACGGTTCTGGAGAACCATGCCGTCGCCCGCGAACTGGCCGAGAGGGCGGTGGCGCTGAACCCCCAGGGGCCGCTGGGCTGGGCGTATCTGGGGCTTTCGAACGTGCACAACCGCCGGCTGTCGGAGGCATACGAGCAGCTTGTTCGGGCGCGGGCGCTCTCCGGCGAAGGGCCCTATCGCTATGCCGTGGACGCCATCGCCTGCGTCACGAACCTCCTGACCGGGCGGTTCGAGGCAGCGGTGCAGATCGGCGAGACGGTGCATGCGCGGATGCCGGACTACGCACCCAACCTGCGCTACCTACTCGGGGCCTACCTCGTCGCCAAGGACATGCCGAAGGTGGAGCGGACCGTGGAGCGCCTGCGCCGGATCGAGCCCGGGTTCACCCTCTCGCTGCTGGCCGAGCCCGAGTATCCGGTGAACTCGCTGCGGACCAACGACCTCCTGCCGCTGAAATCGATGCCGAAGTCGATCTGAGGCTGGCGCCCTTCTCGCCCCGGGTCGCGACGCCGGCGGGGCGATGGCGCGCGGCAGGCGTCGGCCGGACCTCTAGGTTTGCACGCCAAGATGGCGCCCGACACGTCGCGAGGGCCGGAGACGGAGCGGGCTCAACTCTCGCGTTCGGTCGTGAAGGCGAGGGGATAGCCGCGTCGCCGCCCCGCGGCCGTCGCCCGCTCGGCCTTCTCTTCGGCGATCTCGCGCGTGAAGACGGCGACGACGCAGGCGCCCTTCTGATGCGCGGTCAGCATGACGCCGTAGGCCTCGTCGGTGCTCATCCGGAACACGCCGCGCAGGACCGCGACGACGAACTCGCGGGGCGTGAAGTCGTCGTTGAGCAGGATCACCTTGTAGAGCGGCGGTCGCGCGGTCCTGGCCTTGGTGCGCGTCCGCGGCAGGGTGACGAGGTCGCTCATGCCATCCTGATCCCGGGTCGCCTCGCGCGGCGCGGGTGCGCCGACTGGGGCCAGAATACCCCAGGAACGATGCGGCTCAAAGACGCGGCGGCCGGTCCGGACGCCGCAGCCTGCCATGCGCCGGACCTGAGTGGCGTGCCAGGGGCCGGCGAGGTGGTTTGACAAAGTGGGCGGCGCCGATATCCAATGGCTGCCGGGGCTTTCGACAGACAAAGCCATTGACGGGAGGAACATCATGAAACGCCATCTGCTGTCCGCCGCGGCGGTCGGCGCCCTCGTTCTGGGCGCACCGGCCGCGCAGGCCGACATGGAAGCCGCCGAGCGCTGGATCGACGAGGAGTTCCAGCCGTCGGCGCTCAGCCGCGAGGAGCAGCTCGCCGAGATGGAGTGGTTCATCGAGGCGGCCGAACCCTATTCGGGAATGGAGATCAACGTCCTCTCCGAGACCATTCCGACGCATACCTACGAGGCCGAAACGCTGGCCGAGGCCTTCGAGGACATCACCGGCATCACGGTGAACCACCAGCTCCTCGGCGAGGGGCAGGTGGTGCAGGCGGTGCAGACGCAGATGCAGACGAACCGCAACCTCTACGACGCCTATGTCAACGACAGCGACCTGATCGGCACGCACGCGCGGCTGCAGCAGGCCTACGTGCTCAGCGACAAGATGGAGGGCGACTGGGCCGACGTGACGAGCCCGACGCTCGATCTCGACGACTTCATCGGGCTGCCCTTCACCACCGGCCCCGACGGCAAGCTCTACCAGTTGCCGGACCAGCAGTTCGCCAACCTCTACTGGTTCCGCAAGGACTGGTTCGACCGCGAGGACCTGCAGGCGCAGTTCCGCGAGAAGTACGGCTACGACCTCGGCGTACCGGTCAACTGGTCGGCCTACGAGGACATCGCCGAGTTCTTCACCGAGGACGTGCAGGAGATCGACGGCGTCCGCATCTACGGCCACATGGACTACGGCAAGCGCGCCCCCGATCTCGGCTGGCGCATGACCGACGCCTGGCTGTCGATGGCGGGCGCCGGCTCGCAGGGGCTGCCCAACGGCGTGCCGATCGACGAGTGGGGCATCCGCATGGAGGAGGGCACCTGCAACCCGGTCGGCGCCTCGGTCAGCCGCGGCGGCGCCGCCAACGGCCCGGCCGCCGTCTACGCCATCCGCAAGTGGGACGAGTGGCTGCGGGAATACGCGCCGCCGGGCGCCGCCTCCTACGACTTCTACCAGTCGCTGCCGGCGCTGGCGCAGGGCAATGTCGCGCAGCAGATCTTCTGGTACACGGCCTTCGTGCCCGACGTCGTCGCGCCCCGATCGGAGGGCAACAACACCGTCGACGAGGACGGCATGCCGCTCTGGAAGATGGCGCCCTCGCCGCACGGGCCCTACTGGGAGGAGGGCATGAAGGTCGGATACCAGGACGTGGGCTCCTGGACGTTCCTCAACTCGACGCCGGAGGATCGCGCAAAGGCCGCCTGGCTCTACGCGCAGTTCGTCACCTCGAAGACGGTGGACACCAAGAAGAGCCATGTCGGGCTGACCTTCATCCGCGACTCGTCGGTCAACGACGAGAGCTTCACCGAGCGCGCGCCGCGGCTCGGCGGCCTCGTCGAGTTCTACCGCTCGCCCGACCGCACGCGGTGGACGCCGACCGGCGTCAACGTCCCCGACTACCCCAAGCTCGCGCAGATCTGGTGGCAGCAGATCGGCGACGTCAACGCCGGCACCTTCACCCCGCAGGAGGCGATGGACCGCCTCGCCGAGGAGATGGACATCACCATGGCGCGGATGCAGGAGGTCGACGAGCAGGCCAACGTCTACGGCGGCTGCGGCCCGCGCCTGAACGAGCCCAAGGACCCGTCGGAGTGGATCGGCCAGGGCGGCGCCAAGGCCGCGCTCGAGAACGAGAAGCCCCAGGGCGAGACGATCGCCTACGAGGAGCTGATCAAGCAGTGGG
>CAYMRW010000046.1:11343-11640 GCA_964392825.1 uncultured Rhodobacterales bacterium | reverse complement strand
TGGGCGAGCATGCGGAACGGCTGCGCCAGCCACCATTGCGGGAACGTGTTCGTCGAGTAGCGCTGGTGATAGATCGCGAAGGCGCTTTCGAACCGCTCGTCCTTCAGGTCGGGATAGAACTCGGCCACGTCCTGGGCCAGCATCATCCCCTTGTAGATGATCGACCGGCACGAGAGCGACGCCATGTAGAGACTGACCTGCGCCGCCGCCGCCGCCTTCTCGATGCGCCGGCGGATGACGTAGAGCTCCCGCTCGAAGGCCTCCTCGTCGAGGCCGCGCGCGTTGGAGATCAGGATC
>CAYMRW010000046.1:0-11333 GCA_964392825.1 uncultured Rhodobacterales bacterium | reverse complement strand
AGATGTAGTAGCCCATGCGCAGGACCTCGGACTCGACGATGGTCCGGCACGTCTCCTGCGCGTTGAAGTCGATCCGCGGCAGGAACACCTGACCCACCGCGAGGAGTTCGTCCGCCCGCGGCTTGTGGCCGGTCCGCTCGATCTGGTCGCGGAAGAACCCGAAGGGGATCTGCAGGTGGATGCCGGCGCCGTCGCCGGTGCGCCCGTCGGCGTCCACCGCCCCCCGGTGCCAGATGGCCTTGAGCGCGTCGATCCCGTGCTGAACCACCTGCCGCGTTCGCCCGCCGTCGATCGACACGACGAGACCGACGCCGCACGATGCTGTCTCGTCCTCGGCCCGGTAGAGCGAGTGCTCGGCCATCCAGGCGCGGCGCGCAGCCTCCTCGGCCGCCCAGCGGTCGTCGTAGGTCATTGCACATCCTCCACGAAGGGGTGGTTGGCCTCCCACTCGGCGCGTGTGGCCCGGTGGTGATCGCCGGCAAGCCGAACCGAGGCCAGCGCCCGGTCGGCATAGATCTCCGATTGCAGCGGCCAGTCCGACGCGGCGTCGAAGAGGCCCGGCATCAGGTCGTAGGCGGCATCCGGCCGGCCGGTATCGCGCATCCAGAGGTGGCTGCCGCATCTGGGGCAGAAGGCCCGCTCGGCGAAATCCGACGAGGCATGGCGCACGACCTCGCCCGTCACCGTCACCGCCTCGGCCGGGGCCGAGAAGCAGGCGAAGAGCGCGCCCGACCAGCGCTGGCACATCCGGCAATGGCAGACGCCGGGACGCGCATCCGGGGTGCGCGCCACGCGGACCGTGACGGCGCCGCAGAGGCACCGCCCCTCGAGCGGCCCGGTGGCGATGGGGTCAGACATGGGGCCGCTCCGCTTCGTACGCATCGGCTGCCACCCGGGCATGATCGCCCTCGAGCCGCAGCCAGCCAGGCGCCCGGTCGGCATAGACCTCCCGCGCCAGAGGGAAGGCGGCGGCGGCGTCGAACAGACCCGGCGCCAGCTCGTGGCCCTCACCGTCCTCCCGGAACCACAGATGGCTGCCGCAGATGGCGCAGAACGCCCGCTCGGCGAAGGCCGAGCCGCGATAGACCCTGACCGGTCCCGTCACCGTCACGCCGGCCGCCGGTGCGTCGAAGCCCCACAGGGCCGAGCCGCTCCAGCGACGGCACATCGTGCAGTGGCAGGCCGACGTCGCGCTGCGCTGGCCCTCGACGTCGAGCGTGACCGCGCCGCAGAGGCAGTGCCCCGCGATCATGCGGCGGGCGGTCCGTCGCCGCCCACCATCGCCATCACCTCGGCCTCGGTCAGACGGGTGCGCTCGCCGGCGAAGGCGTAGCCCGCGGGCTTGTGGTCGATGTAGACCTCTGTCGTGAGCTCCAGCCCCTCGAGGCTGTCGAGCGACCCGGCGCTCAGGCTCATCATCCCCTGCATCGGTCCGGGCGCTTTCAGCCGCCAGAACAGGCTCGAGCCGCACGCGCCGCAGAAGCCGCGCTCGGCCCAGTCAGACGAGGCGTAGAGCCGGATGTTCTCCTCCCCCGACCACTCCATCCCGCCCGGCATCACCATCACCCCGAGCTCGATGCCGCCGGTCCAGCGCCGGCACATGCCGCAATGGCAGGCGCCGTAGCCCTCCGGCCGCTCGGCCAGCGTATAGCGCACCGCGCCGCAGAGACAGCGACCGGTCAGGACGGACTCGGGCATATCGTCCTCCATGCGACGGCACCGATCGCGACGCCGCGCGCCGACGCAGCGTCGGTCGCAGACGCGCGGCACGTGTCATCACCTCTGCCGAATGTACAAATCTCGGCGCTCCGCCGAAGGTCATGGGCGAGCTGGTCAGTTCCGTCCGGCTTCTGACCCGATATGGTCAGAGCCGGGATCGAAACTGACACGAACTTGCACGAACGGCGCCGCACGGCCCTCACTCCGCCGCGATTGCCGGGACGGCGGCGAAGCTCTCCAGGATCGACTCGGCCGCCTCGCGCCCGTCGCGGATCGCCCAGACGACAAGGCTGGCGCCGCGCACGATGTCGCCCACGGCCCAGACGTCGGGCAGGCTGGTGCGATGGCTGCGGAAGTCGGCCTTGATCGTGCCCCAGCGCGTTACCTCGAGCTCGGGACAGCCCCAGAGCGTCGGCAGATCCTCGGGCTCGAAGCCCAGCGCCTTGATGACGAGGTCGGCGTCCTCGACATAGTCCGCCCCCTCGATCACCTCGGGCATCTGCCGGCCCGTGGCGTCGGGAGCGCCGAGCCGCATCTTCTGCACGATCACACCCTCGACCGCGTCGCCGGTGAAGCCCTTGGGAGCGGAGAGCCAGACGAACTCCACCCCCTCCTCCTCGGCGTTGGCGACCTCGCGCTGGCTGCCCGGCATGTTCGCCTTGTCGCGGCGATAGAGGCAGCGGACGCTCGTCGCGCCCTGACGGATGGCCGTGCGCACGCAGTCCATCGCCGTGTCGCCGCCGCCGATGACCACGACACGCTTGCCGTGGGCGTTCAGCTCGCCCGAGTCGAACTCGGGAACCTCGTCGCCGAAGCTCTTGCGGTTCGACGCGGTCAGAAAATCGATGGCGCGGACGATGCCGCTGGCGCCGACGCCCGGCGCCTGCAGGTCGCGGCTCTTGTACACGCCCGTCGCGATCAGCACCGCGTCGTGCCTTTCCCTGAGCTCTTCGAAGCTCACCGTCTCGCCGACGGTGCAGTTCATCGCGAAGGCGACGCCCGCCGCCTCGAGCTGCTCGATCCGGCGCATGACGACGTGCTTCTCGAGCTTGAAGCCGGGAATCCCGTAGGTCATGAGCCCGCCGGCGCGGTCGTAGCGATCGTAGACGGTGACCTGCACGCCCGAGCTGCGCAGCGCCTCCGCCGCCGCCAGCCCGCCCGGACCCGCGCCGATGATGCCCACGCTCTCGCCGCGCTCGACCGCCGGACGCCCCGGTTTGACCCAGCCGCGCTCCCACGCGGTGTCGGTGATGTACTTCTCGATCGAGCCGATGGTGACGGTGCCGTGGCCCGAGATCTCGATGACGCAGTTGCCCTCGCACAACCGGTCCTGCGGGCAGATGCGCCCGCAGATCTCGGGAAAGGTGTTCGTCGACTGGGCGATCTCGTACGCCTCCTCGAGGCGACCTTCGGCTGTCAGCCGCAACCAGTCGGGGATGTTGTTGTGCAACGGACAGTGGCTCTGGCAATAGGGAACGCCGCATTGGCTGCAGCGGGCCGCCTGCTCGGCCGCCTTGCGGTCGGCGAACTCTGCGTAGATCTCGTCGAAATCAGCCATCCGCGCGCCGGGCTCCCGCTTTTCGGGCATGTCCCTTGGCACGGTCACGAACTTCAGCATCGGATTGTCCGCCATCGAACCTCCCTCGACCGTGAGCGCCGTTCTAGTCGGCCGCCCCGACCATATAAAGGCAGCGTTGCTGACGCAAATCCGGTTTCTCTGTCGAAACAGCGACCCGCGAACTTCCAAAGGGGCCATTATACGTCGCTGTTACTGACGTATGGCTCCCTGGCGGCGGCCGTGGCTACAACGCGACCGCGAATCACCCGGATGGTCAATGACGCTCTTTCACCTCGTTCTCGTCGCCGCGATCCAGGGGCTGACCGAGTTCCTGCCGATCTCGTCGTCGGGGCACCTGATCCTCCTGCCGGCGCTGGCCGGGATCCCCGACCAGGGCCAGGCGGTCGACGTCGCGGTGCATGTCGGCAGCCTCGGTGCCGTGATCCTGTTCTTCTGGCGCGACGTGTCCGCCGCGATCCGCGGCGTAACGCATCTGGCGCGTGGCCGCGTCGATACGCAGGGCGCCTTCCTGGCGCTCTGCCTCGGCGTCGCGACCATCCCGGTGATCGTGGTCGGCCTGGCGCTGAGCCTGACCGGGCTCGACGACGCGATGCGCTCGACCGCCGTGATCGGCTGGACGATGATCGTCTTCGGCGTCGTTCTCTGGTGGGCCGACCGGACCGGAGCCGAAGAGCGCCCGGCAGAACGTTGGACGCTACGCCATGCGGCAATCCTCGGCCTCTGGCAGGTTCTGGCACTGATCCCCGGCACGTCGCGGTCCGGCATCGTGATTACGGGGGCGCGCCAGCTCGGCTATGACCGCTACGGTGCGGCGAAGCTGTCGATGCTGATGTCGATTCCCGCGATCATCGCCTCGGGCGTCTTGCTGGGCTTCGAGGTCGCGGCGCAGGCGGACATGGCGCTCGTACGCGACGCCGCCATCGCCGCCGCCTTCGCCTTCGTCGCGGCGCTTGCAGCCCTGGCGCTGATGTTCCGCCTGTTGCGGACGATCAGCTTCACGCCCTACGTGATCTACCGCGTGGCACTGGGCGCGATCCTGCTGGTCATCGCCTACGGCTGACGCAGGTCCCGGGGCCTAGGGCTGACGCAGGTTCCGCGCGGATTCCATGATCTCCGCGTACTGGCCCGACGGCCGAAAGCGCCAGAGGTAGGAGGGCAGGATCGCCTCGAGTGAGGCGGGCGTGATGCCGAGATCCGCGAACCCCTTCGCGTCGTCCGCCACGACGTTGTCGTTCGCAAGGTTGCGCAGCTGGTCGGCCGTGACCGGCTGCGGGGCGAGCCCGAACGTGACGGTGCCGAGCCCCGAGAAGACGGCGGCCATGAGGCGGCCCATCCAGAACGGCAGGCCGAGAACGAACCGACGGCGCCGCGTGATCTTGAGCATCTGCTGCATGAGTTCGCGGAACGTGTCGACGTCGGGACCGCCCAGCTCGTAGACCCCGGGCGCCGCCTTTCCGGTGGCACCGAGCACGGCCGCGTGCGCGACATCGTCGACGTAGACGGGCTGGAACCGCGTCTCGGCCCCGAACACGGGTACGAACGGCAACAGCCGCGTCATGCCGGCGAACCGGTTGAAGAACTCGTCCTCGGGACCGAACACGATCGAGGGGCGCAGGATCACGGCGGCGGGAAAGTGCCCGCGCACGGACGATTCCCCGGCGGCCTTGGTTCGGGCGTACTCGCTGGCGCTGTCCGCATCTGCGCCGATGGCCGAGATCTGGACGAGATGCTCGACCCCCTCGGCGCGGGCGAGCCGCGCGATGCGCTCGGCGCCCTCGGCCTGGACGGCGTCGAAGGTGTTCCTCCCCGCCTCCGCCAGGATGCCGATGCAGTTCACGACGCTGTCGGCACCGACCATGACCTCCCGCACGCTCGTCTCGTTGCGGATGTTGCAGAGCACCGGCTCCACCTGGCCGACGACCCCGTAGGTGCGGACCCAGAGCGCGTCGTTCGGATGCCGGCAGGCCACGCGAACCCGCCAGCCGAGCTCGGCCATGCGGCGCGCGACGTAGCGCCCGATGAACCCCGAGCCGCCGTAGATCGTGACGAGCCTGGACATGCGACGTCTCCCACTGACCTTGGCGAAACACCTAGCCGCAGGCTCTGTGGGCGACAAGCGCGACGGCCGTTGACTCGATCCCGGCGCAGTCCTAGGAACCGCCGTCACGACACCGGCCCAGGTGGCGGAATTGGTAGACGCGCCAGCTTCAGGTGCTGGTGTCCGTATGGACGTGGAGGTTCGAGTCCTCTCCTGGGCACCATCCATGCCGCCAACCGGCCCGAGCGGGAGCGCGCATGGCGAACCACCTTCATCACGGCGACCTTCCGGATGGCCTCGACCTCGGCCCCGTGGTCGCGATCGACTGCGAGACGATGGGCTTGAACCCGCACCGCGACCGGCTCTGCCTGGTTCAACTCTCGGCGGGCGACGGGTCCGCGCATATGGTGCAGGTGGCGATGGGGCAGCGGCACGCGCCGAACCTCGCCCGCCTCCTCGGCGATCCGACGGTCCTCAAACTCTTTCACTTCGGCCGCTTCGACATCGCCGCGCTCACACATGCCTTCGGCGTCGTGGCACGGCCGGTCTACTGCACCAAGATCGCCTCGAAGCTGGTGCGGACCTACACCGACCGGCACGGGCTGAAGCAGCTCCTGGCCGAGCTCTGCGGCGTCGACGTCTCGAAGCAGCAGCAATCGTCGGACTGGGGCGCCGCCGAACTGACCGAAGCGCAGCTCGACTACGCGGCCTCGGACGTCCTGCACCTGCACGATCTCAAGCGTCGGCTCGACGAGCTGCTCCTGCGGGAGGGCCGGATGGATGTGGCGCAGGCGTGCTTCGGCTTTCTTCCGACGCGGGCGGAGCTCGATCTTCTCGGCTGGCCGGATCAGGACATCTTCGCGCACTGATCGGCCATGACCCGCGACCCCGACGCATATTCCCGGACGATCGCCTGGCTGAAGCTGCTCCTGCCCGTGCTCGGTCTCGGCATCCTGTCGACGCTGTTCCTGTTCGCGCGTGAGACGCGGGTGGAGCGGCATGAGCTCGATGCCGGCGCCTTCGCGCCCGACGGTGGCGTGCAGGTCGTCGGCCGGCCGGACTATTCCGGGGTGACCGCCGACGGAACGGGCGTCTCGATCACCGCCGCCTCCGCCTGGCCCGTCGGCGCAAGCGGCGAGTTCGAGGGCGAGGACGTGCTTGCGCGCTTCGAATTGCCCGACGGGGAGCACGCGGCGATCCGGGCCGCGACCGGCAGCCTTTCGACCGCGCGCGAGGCGCTGAGCCTCGTCGAACGGGTCGAAGTCGAGACGGCGTCCGGATGGACGATGCGCACCGGACGCCTCGACGCCGCGCTCGACTGGACGCGGATCGTCGCGCCCGACGACGTCGAGACCGAGGGGCCGCTCGGCTCGCTCGACGCCGGACACATGGTGATTACCCGCGACAAGGACGGCGCGGGCCCCTATCTGATGGAATTCAGTGGCGGGGTGCACCTGGTGTACGACCCGTGAGGCGAGGGGCGATCTTGCGACGGAGTCCACTCATCGGTCTCGCGATGTGCGTGGCCACGATGGCCGAGGCGCAGGGGATCGCGCTCGGACCGTTCCGGCAGGATCCCGACCAGCCGGTCGAGGTGACCTCGGAGCGCCTGGAAGTCGATCAGAACGACGGGATCGCGACCTTCATCGGCGATGTCATCGTCGTCCAGGGGGAACTCAGGATGACGGCGCCGCGCGTCCGCGTGGAATACTCGACCGGGGACGATGGGCGGATCGAGTTCATGCATGCGACGGGCGGCGTGACCATGCTGAACGGCTCCGAGACCGCCGAAGGCGAGGAGGCCGTCTACACCGTCGATGCCGGCACCGTGGTCCTGACCGGGGACGTCATCGTCACCCAGGGCCCGAACGTGGTGGCGGGGGAGAAGCTGTCGGTGAACCTCGACACCGGGGCGGGCACGATGGAGGGGCGCGTGCGCACGATCTTTCGCGAGGCCGCCGAATGACGCGGCCCGAGCTTCGCATCGCCGAGGGCTCGAGCGGGCTGGTCGTGTCGAACCTGCGCAAGAGCTACCGCAAGCGCCCGATCATCCGGGACGTGTCGCTGCGGCTCGACCGGGGCGAGGTGGTGGCGCTCCTCGGGCCGAACGGATCGGGCAAGACCACGTGCTTCTACGCCATCGCCGGCCTGATCGCGACCGAGAGCGGCCGCGTTAGCATCAACGGCCGCGACGTGACCGGCCTGCCGATGTACCGCCGGGCGCGCTTCGGCATCGGCTACCTGCCGCAGGAGGTCTCGATCTTTCGCGGACTGTCGGTCGAGGACAACATCCTCGCCATCCTCGAGATCGTCGACAGGGATCGGGGCAGCCGCCTGCACCGTCTGGAGGAGCTCCTGTCGGAGTTCTCGATCACGCATCTGCGGCACACCCCGGCCCTTGCCCTGTCGGGGGGCGAGCGGCGCCGCGTCGAGATCGCCCGCTGCCTCGCGGCGCGCCCGTCGTACCTTCTCCTCGACGAGCCGTTCGCCGGCGTCGATCCGATCGCGGTGGGCGACATCCGCGCGCTGGTCGCGGCGCTCAAGGACCGCGGCATCGGCGTTCTCATCACCGACCACAACGTGCGCGAGACGCTCGGCATCGTCGATCGGGCCTACATCCTGCACGAGGGGCGGGTCCTGATGAGCGGCTCGCGCGAGGAGGTCGTGCGGGACGAGAACGTCCGTCGGGTGTACCTCGGGTCCGACTTCCGCATAGGCTGACGACCGATTGACAGGTGCCGTGCCGCGTCCTCCAAATGAGCGGACGAATGGCGTGCAGGCGCGGTTCGTCGAGGTCGCGCCGTTTCGCGGCCCGCGGCGATGCGGAGGCGCAGCCAGCCACGAGAAGGAGGCGGCATGAACTTTCAGGTCAGCGGGAGACAGATCGACATCGGCGAGGCGCTGCAGACGCACGTTCGCGACGCCCTGACATCGGTCATGGACAAGTACGCCGGGCGACCCACCGACGCCCAGGTCGTCTTCTCCCGCTCGGCGCACGAGTTCATCTGCGAGGCCACGGTGCATCTGTCGACCGGCCTGACCGCACAGGCAAAGGCGCACGCGACCGAGATCTACGCCTGCTTCGAGCAATGCGCCGAGAAGCTCGAGAAACAGCTCCGGCGGTACAAGCGGCGGCTTAAGGATCACCACAGATCCCGGTCGAAGCCCGTTGAGTCGGTGGGCGCCGCCTCATATATCTTGGCGTCGGGGGGAACATCGGAGGATGGGGAGCCCGACACGCTGCAGCCGATGATCATCGCCGAGATGGAGACGAAGGTGCCGTCCCTGTCGGTCGGCGAGGCGGTGATGCAGATGGAGCTTCAGGGCGCGCCCGTGCTGGTGTTCCGAAACGAGGGGCAGAAGTCCGGCGTCAACATCGTCTACAGACGGGACGACGGAAACATCGGCTGGATCGATCCGAACTGAGAGATCAGTCGGACGGCGGGTTAAGCCGGCAGAACCGACGGGATCATGAACCTAGCAGACCTTCTGAAACAGGACTCGGTCAGAGTCGCGCATACGTTCTCGAGCAAAAAGCGCCTCCTGCAGGAAGTCGCGGACATCGCCGCGGCCTCCTGGGGGGTGAATGCCAGCGAGGCCGTGAACGCGCTTCTCGATCGGGAGAATCTCGGGCCGACCGGGGTCGGGCACGGGGTGGCGCTGCCGCATGCGCGGCTCGAGGGCCTCGATCGGGTCGTCGGCATTTTCCTGAGGACCGAGAAGGGTACCGCCTTCGACGCAGTCGATCGGCAACCGGTCGATCTCGTGTTCGGCCTATTCGCGCCGGAGGAGGCGGGGGTGGAGCACCTGAAGGCGCTCGCCCTCGTCTCCCGGACGATGCGCGACGCCGGCCTTTGCGCGAAGCTGCGCGCGAACACCGAGACCGCCGCGCTGCACGCGATGCTGACGGAAGGGCCGTCGACGAAGGCCGCCTGACCTATTCGGCGGCCGTCTTGAGGGACACCATCTCGCGCAGGAACTCGTCGAACTCGTCGCGCAGTTCCGGGCGCGACAGGCCGAACGAGACGGTCGCCTGCAGGAATCCCGCTTTGGAGCCGCAGTCGAAGCGCTCTCCCCGGAAACGGAAGCCGGTCACGCCCTCCCCTTCCTCGATCTCGCGGGCGATGGCGTCGGTGAGCTGGATCTCGCCGCCCGCCCCCTTGCCGAGGCCGTCGAGGGTATCGAGCACCGACGGCGTCAGGATGTAGCGTCCGATTACTGCGAGGTTCGACGGGGCGTCGGCGGGCTGCGGCTTCTCCACCATGGCCCGGACATGCGAGACCTGCTCCCGCTCGTCCCGGACGTCGAGGATGCCGTAGGAACTGGTCTTGTCGCGCGGAACCTCCATCGCCGCGACCATGGCCCCGCCGACCTCCGCGTAGGCGTCGATCATCTGCTTGAGGCATGGCGTCTCGGCGAAGATGACGTCGTCGGGTAGGATCACCGCGAACGGCTCGTTGCCGATGAGCCGCCGCGCGCACCAGACGGCGTGGCCGAGGCCGAGCGGCTCCGCCTGGCGGATGTAGGCGATGGCGCCCGACGCCATGACCGTGTCCTGAAGCGCCTCGAGAAGCTCGGTCTTGCCCTTCTCCTTCAGCGCCGCCTCGAGCTCCGGAGCGACGTCGAAATAGTCCTCGAGCGCCGACTTGCCGCGCGACGTGACGAAGATGAACTCCTCGATTCCCGCCGCTCGCGCCTCGTCGATCGCGTACTGTATGAGCGGCCGGTCGACCAGCGTCATGATCTCCTTCGGGATCGACTTCGTCGCCGGCAGGAAGCGGGTGCCGAGCCCCGCCACGGGAAAGACGGCCTTGGTCACTCGTCTCGTCATCGTCACCCCCCAAGGAGATTGGCCCGGTCCAGTATCCGTGCGAATGGTCATTCCGCCGCGCGGCAGGATCAAGCCCTCGATACATCGAATTGCGTTTCGTGAAGACGAACGCGCGGGGCCCCAGGAAGATTTCGGCGGCAGATCGCAACCATGGGCGTCATGTTGCGGCGACGATCCGCAAGGTGAGGTTGATGCGGCCATGCTCGGGCAAGAGATCGCTCGTTCCCGCCTTCAGGCGGTCGACCCCGTGGAACGCAAGCCGCGACTCACCGTCCAGAAGCGCCACGTCGCCCGACCGCAGCCACGTGCTCTCGGTCGGGCCCCGCCGTTCCCGGCCGCCCACGCGGAAAAGCGCGTCGTCGCCCAGCGAGATGGAGAGGACCGGGTACGAGAAGTCGCCCTCGTCGCGGTCCTGGTGCAGGCCCATCCGCGAGCGTTCTCCGTACCGGTTGACGAGGCAGCAGTCGGGCGGCCGCGGGCAGCCGGCGAGATCCGACCAGACCGCGAGGACGCTCTCGGGGATGGGCGGCCACGGCGCGCCGTCGTGTTGCCGTGCCTCGTAGCGGTAGCCCCGCCGGTCCGTCACCCAGCCGAGGCGGCCCGCCGACGTCATCTCGACCGACATCGGTTTTCCCCAGGGCGTGACCGGCCGGACGAACGGTGCCGCGGCGGCGACCCGCTCGATATCGGCGAGCAGCCGTTGCTGTCCGGTCCGATCGAGGAAGCCGGTCCAGATGCGGACGCCGCGCACGGATCGGTCGGCCTCACGCCACACGGACCCGGATCCCGTCTTCGATGGCCGCCCTTGCTTGCAGCTTAGAAGCCCCCTGCCTATATGCCTTCCCGCATCGCGGACGGCGTTTCCGACCGCCCGCAGGACATGGGATCGGAGGTGGATGCCGCACCGCGGGTCCGCGTCCAGCACATCGCCGAAGAGAGGACAAGAGCATGGCCAAAGTCATCGGTATCGACCTTGGAACGACCAACAGCTGCGTTGCCATCATGGACGGGTCGCAGCCGCGGGTCATCGAGAATTCGGAAGGGGCGCGGACAACCCCCTCCATCGTGGCGTTCACCGAGAGCGAACGGCTCGTCGGCCAGCCGGCCAAGCGCCAGGCGGTCACCAACCCCGAGAACACGATCCACGCCGTCAAGCGCCTGATCGG
>CAYMRW010000045.1:0-11671 GCA_964392825.1 uncultured Rhodobacterales bacterium | reverse complement strand
ATGTACATGATCGGCTGGCCGGCCTGGATCACGGATTTCACGGCGAAGACCTGATTGCCGTGGACGACGCCGGACATCGGCGCCCGGATCTCGAGCCGATCGAGCGTCTCGTCGAGGTCGCGGAGGCGCTCGCGCAGTTCCAGTTCGCTCGCGCGGAGGTCCCGGAGCTCGCTGATGGCCTCCTCGCGGCGCGTCGTGTCGAGCTTCAGCCGCTCGATCGTGAGCCCGGCGATCTCGCCGCGCGACCGGGCGATGTCGGATTCGATCCGGCCGATCTCGCCGTTGATGCTGGCGAGATCACGCCGCTGGTCGGTGACCTGGCCGCGCTGGATGAGGCCGCGATCGAGCAGCGATTCGCGCCCATCGAGATCTTCTCTCAGGATGTCGCGCTGCTCGATCAGCGCCTCGTACTGCGATTCGAGGCCGACGATCTGGTTCTCGATCTGGGTGATCTGCTCGCCGATCTGCTCGTCGGTGCGTTCGACCGAGGCGTTGCGCGCGGCGAAAAGCTCGCGCTGGCCGTCGATCGTCGCCTGCGTCTCGGCGGAGTAGGATGCAGCCGCCGTCAGTTCGTCCGGAAACTCGATCACGTCCGCGCTGTCGCGCTCTGCGCGAAGTCGCGCGATGCGGGCGAGGTGCTCGCGAAGCTGGTCGCGAATCACCGCGCGCTCCGATCGCAGGCTCCCGGCCTGGAGCCGGACCAGAACGTCGCCCGCCTCGACCACGTCGCCGTCGCGAACGAGGATATCCTCGACCACACCACCCTCGAGGTGCTGGACGACCTGCCGGTTGCTCTCGAGCTCTATCATCCCGGGCGCCACGACCGCGCCGCTGATCCGGGCCTGGACGCTCCAGATCCCGAGCCCGCCGACCAAGGCGGCGAGAGCGGTGAAGCCCAGCAGGAACGAGAACCCTGCGGACCACTTCGGTGTTTCGTTGCTCATCCCGTCCTCGTAGTCAGGGTCCGGCGGATCTCCTCGGAGTTCCGCATCATCGACTTCAATACCTCGTCCCGGGGGCCCAACGCCGAGACGCGGCCCTTGTCGAGTACCATCAGCGCCTCGCACTCGGAAATGGCCATCGGCCGGTGCGTCATGATGATGACCGAGCGATCGAGAGACTTGAAAAGACGCACTGTCTCGTTCAGCGCCTCGGTCCCCTGATCGTCGAGGGCCGAGTTCGGCTCGTCGAGTATCAGAAGGACGGGATCGCCGTAGATCGCGCGCGCCAGCGCCAGGCGCTGCTTCTGGCCCCCGGAGAGCCGCATGTCCCGCTGGCTGATCGGGGTGTCGTAGCCCTGCGGCAACGACGTGATCAGATCGTGGACGCGGGCCTTCTTCGCCGCCGCGATCACGGCGTCGGAGCGCGGCGAGATCCGCATGCGCGCGATGTTCTCGGCAACGGTCCCGTCGAAAAGATGCGGGTCCTGCGGAAGATAGCCGACGTGAATGCCGAGGTCGTCGCCGTACTGCTCGATCGTGGCGCCGTCGAGCCGAACTTCGCCCGTTGCCGGCCGGACGAGACCCAGCATCGTCCGCGCCAGCGTCGTTTTTCCCGATCCCGAGCGCCCGATGATGCCCAGCGCCTGCCCCGGCAGAAGCTCGAACGTGACCTGACCGATGACCGGCGCATTGCTGTTCGGGGCGAGAACCGTGACGCCCGACACGTTGAGCTTGCCGGCAGGCCGGGGCAGCGTCGTCGTCACGTCCCGCGACGGCTGCGCCTTGAGGTACTCCTCGAGCGATGCCCAGGCGGTCTGAGCGCGACGAATGACCGGCCACTGGCCCAGCGACTGCTCGACGGGCGCGAGGGCGCGGCCAAGCAGGATCGAGGCCGCGATCATGGCGCCGGCCGTGATATCTCCCTGCAATACGAGCCAGGCGCCGACGGCCAGGATCGCCGATTGCAGGAACAGGCGGAAGGCCTTGGTGAACGCGGTGAAGCCGCCGGTCCAGTCGCGGGCGCCGACGTTCAGTCCCAGTGCCTCGATCCGCTTCGACCGCCAGCGGGACGTGATCGAATCGATCATCCCCTGGGACTGGACCACGTCGCGGCCGAGAACAGCCGATTCCGAGAACATGTTGGCATCGCGCGACGCCTCCTGCGCGCGGGTCATGCGACCGCGGGTCAGCCACTGATTGACGAAGGTCAGCAGAACCAGAAGCCCGCCGCCGGTCAGCGAGACAACCCCGAGGAGCGGGTGGAACACGAAGATGAGCGCGAGATAGAGCGGCGTGAAGGGAACGTCGAGAATCGCCGTGAACGCGGGAGAGCCGTAGAGCGTCTGGACCGCCTCGAGGTCCTGCTGCTTCTCGCGCGCCGTGGCGGCAGGCTGCGTCGGCCGGAACGCACCGCGGAAGACGGTATCGTCGAGCGAGGACTGCAGGCGCGCCCCGTAGCGCACGAGGATGCGCGCACGGACCATGTCGAGAATGGCCATGAGCGCATAGAGCCCTCCGACAAGCAGGAACAGCGCGACCAGCGTCTCCTCCGACCCCGAGGTGAGGACCCGATCATAGACCTGCAGCATGAAGAGCGGCCCGGTCAGCATAAGCAGGTTCACGAAGACGGTGAACAGCACCGCCACGAGGATGAAGTGGAGGTTCCGGTCGCGCGCCTTGCGCAGCTCGGAATAGCCCCCGGCAGACGGCTTGGCGCCACCTTTGGCTTCGGTCAAGTTGGCCCCCTTACATCTCCGGGCGCCGGCTGCGCGCCCCACTCACCCATCGACCGGCTCATAAACCGCTCATGCCCCGTCGTGCAATCGGTGCATTACCGTTCAATTAACGGCTAGGGATCGCAGATACCCGCCATACGCCGTCTTGCCGAACAGCGACGCCCTGGCCATCAGCCCGTCGCGGTCGATCCAGCCGGCGGCGTACGCGATCTCGTCGGGGGAGCCAACCTGCAATCCCTGCCGCTCCTCGAGCGTGCGCACAAAGTTGCCGGCATCGAGCAGACTCGCGTGGGTGCCTGTATCGAGCCAGGCGAAGCCGCGACCCATGGGCTCGACGCGAAGAAGTCCCTCATGGAGATACGATTGCAACAGCGACGTGATCTCGAGTTCGCCGCGGGCCGAGGGTTCCACCCCCGCCGCACGCTGCGGGGCGCTCCCGTCCAGGAAGTACAGCCCCGTGACCGCGTAGTTCGAAGGCGGCGCCGCCGGCTTCTCGACGATGTCGCGCACGCGGCCGTCCGGCTCGAAGTCGACCACGCCATAGCGCTCGGGGTCCGCGACGCGGTAGCCGAAGACCGTACCCCCGTCTGGTCGTGCATCGGCGGTCCGCATCAGGTCAGGCAGCCCGTGGCCGAAGAAGATGTTGTCGCCGAGAACCATCGCCGACGGCGCGCCCGCGAGGAACGCGTCGGCGAGAAGATAGGCTTGCGCCAGACCGTCCGGCGTCGGCTGGACGATGAACTCCAGGTCCACCCCCCATTGCGATCCGTCCTCCAGCAGACGCCTGAACTGCGACTGATCCTCGGGCGTGGTGATGACGGCGATCTCGCGTATGCCGGCGAGCATCAGCACGCTCAGCGGGTAATATACCATCGGCTTGTCGTAGAGAGGCAGGAGCTGCTTCGAAACGCCCATGGTGATCGGGTAGAGGCGCGTGCCCGATCCGCCTGCCAGTATGATGCCCTTGCGTTTACCCACTGTTTCCTGCCCTCCGGACGATGGCGTTCGGTCGCGATGCGCGCCGTGGCTAGCGGTCGCGCGGAGGATGTCAACGCATCACCTCGCGAACGCAGGCGACGCCGGCTAAGGTATCGTCTGGATCTGCGCGAGGTTCGCCATGCCGGCACTTTGCCGGGACTGTCTGCACACCTTCGATGGCGGCCGACGATGCGACGTCTGTCGTTCGCCGCGCGTCGTCGCGCATCCCGAACTCCTCGAGCTCACGATCGCGCATGTCGACTGCGACGCCTTCTATGCGAGTGTCGAGAAGCGCGACAATCCCGACCTCCGCGACCTGCCGGTCATCGTCGGTGGCGGACGGCGCGGCGTGGTCACCACGGCCTGCTACGTCGCCCGCATCCGCGGCGTCCGCTCCGCCATGCCGATGTTCAAGGCGCTGCAGCTCTGCCCCGACGCGATTATCGTCCGGCCCCGCTTTCCCGCCTATGTCGAGGCCAGCCGAGCCATCCGCTCGATGATGGAGGACCTCACCCCGGTCGTCGAGCCGCTGTCGCTCGACGAGGCGTTCCTCGACCTCGGCGGAACCCGGCGGGTGCATCGGGCGCCTCCGGCAGTTCTCCTCGCGGGGCTCGCACGCAGGATGCACGCCGAACTTGGCCTGACCGGCTCCATCGGCCTTTCCCACAACAAGTTCCTGGCCAAGGTCGCGTCGGACCTCGACAAGCCGCAGGGGTTTTCGGTGATCGGGCGCGCGGACAGTGAGGCGTTCCTCGCCGGCAAGCCCGTGAGCCTTCTCTGGGGCGTCGGCCCAGCGGCCCGAACGTCGCTCGAGCGGGCCGGCATACGCACTCTCGATGACCTCCGGCGCTGGGACCGCAAGGCGCTCGCCGACCGGTTCGGGGGCGCGGGCGAGCGCCTCTGGCACCTGGCGCGCGGCCAGGACTTTCGGCGCGTTTCGGCGTCCCACCCGGTCAAGAGCCTGTCGAACGAGACGACGTTCAGCGACGACACCGACGATCCGGACCTGCTCGACGGCCATCTCTGGCGCATGGCGGAGAAGGTCGCCGACCGCGCCAAGGCCAGGGAGATCGGCGGACGGACCGTGACGCTGAAGCTCAAGCGCAGCGACTTCAGGCTCATCACCCGACGCCGCACCCTTCGCGAGCCGACGCAGATGGCCGACGTGATCTACCGGGCCGCGCGCGTCCTCCTCGATGCGGAGGGGCGGACCGGTCCCCTGCGGCTCATCGGCGTCGGCCTCTCGGATCTCGGGCCGGCACAGGACACGGACGCCTCGGCGGATCTCCTGGATCCGGCCGCCGCGGCACGGCTGCGAGGCGAACGGGCCGCCGATGCGGTGCGTGCCCGATTCGGGCCCGAGGCGATCCTCAAGGGCCGCTCCCTGCGCTGATGCCGCTCCGGCCTACTCGGCCGCGAGCGACATCGCCGGCCGGCCGATGCCGACGATCTCTGCCGCCACACCGATGAGGGTGCGCCGGAACGCCTCGAAGTCCGGACGTGGCGTGATCGTGCGTTCGTCCATGTAGAGCGCCCGGTCGAGCTCAATCTGGATCGCGTGCTGCCCCCGGGACGGGCGACCGTAGTGCTGCGCGGTGTAGGCGCCCGCGAAGGGGGTGTTGCGGGCGACAACGAGCCCGGCCGAGACGAAAGCCGTCTCGACACGGTCGACGATCTCGGGCGACGACGCCGCGCCGAACCGGTCGCCGATCACGACGTCCGGACGGCGCTGCCGACCGGAGACCGCGCTCTCGATCGCCTCGTGCGGCATCGAATGGCAGTCGATCAGGATGGCCTCCCCGAAACGCGCCGCACTCTCCTCGAGCAGGCGCGCGAGCTCGGCGTGGTAGGGCCGCCAGTAGCGGTCGATCCGCGTCCGCGCCTCGGCGAGCGGGATCTTGCCGTGATAGATCGATCGGCCGTTCGCCACGACACGCGGCACCACGCCGAGCCCGGAGCTGATGCGCGGGTTGTGCGACGTCCGCGGAGCGCCGACGATGAGCGCCGGATCGAGTTCCTCCGGGGCCCGGTTCAGATCGACGTAGGCCCGGGGGGCGGTCGCCGAGATCAGCGGCGACCCGAGCGCCGCGACGCCGGCGAAGAGGAGGTCCACGAACGCATCCTCGGAGGTCCGGATCGCCCGACGGTCAAGCTGTGACTGGGCCAGGAACTCACGCGAGTAGGCGTGGCCCGAATGGGGTGATGCGAAGACGACGCTCGACGTGCGGGACACGGGTGACCGCAGTGTGAAGGCCGTCCTCGGCATGCATGTCCCTCCTTCGACCGAGCGAGATATAGCGGCATTGTCGGCGGGGCCAAAGTCTCTTGAAAGGCCATCCGACATCCTCTAAGGACCGCACCTCGGCCGGACTGCCGGAGGCTTTCGGGGCGCGTAGCTCAGCGGTAGAGCACTACGTTGACATCGTAGGGGTCACTGGTTCGATCCCAGTCGCGCCCACCATCGCCGCCGCGGCGGCAGGACGAAGAAACAGGCGCTCGCGCGCCCGCGATGAAGGAGAGGACCGATGAAGGTCAGGAACTCGCTCCGCTCGCTCAAGTCGCGCCATCGCGATTGCCGCGTTGTGCGCCGCAAGGGCCGGGTCTACGTGATCAACAAGACGCAGCGGCGCTTCAAGGCCCGCCAGGGCTGAGCCGCCACGCGTGAGGGCCGCCGTTTCGGGCGGCCTTTTCGTTGCCGTCACTCCCTCGAACCGGCATGCTCTGCCAGGTGCGACTTTGGGGTGAGAAGTGCAACCAGTAGAGTTCTGGTTCTCCATCGGAAGCATTTACACCTGGCTTGCCGTCACGCGCGTGCGTCGACTTGAACAAAATTGCGGCGCAGCGTTCGACTGGCGTCCCTTTTCGGTCAGGGCAATCATGATCGAGATGGACAATCTGCCCAGGGACAAGCCGCGCAAGCTCGACTACATCTGGAAAGACGTCGGGCGGAGAGCACGCCGATACGGTCTCGAGCCTGGCTTTCCGGCGCCCTATCCGCTTGACGGGTTCGACCTCGCCAACAGGGTCGCCCTCGTGGCCCGTCACGAGGGCTGGTGCGAGGACTACGTCGAAAGGACCTACCGGCGATGGCTGGAGGATGGGCAGCCGGCAGGATCGGAACCCAACCTCTCGTCCTCGGTCAGCGAGGCGGGACAGGAGCCGGGGCGAGTGATCGACCGTGCCGGCAGTTCCGAGATCGATACTGCTTACACCGCCGCCACCGATGAGGCCCGCCGCAAGGGCATCTTCGGCGTGCCCAGCTTCGTCGTCGGCGGAGAGTTGTTCTGGGGCGAAGATCGTCTCGACGACGCGCTTCAGTGGGCGCGCGACGGGACGCTGTCCTGAGAAGCACTGCCCCTGCTCGGTCAGTCGTACTTCCGCCGGTCCTCGATGACGACGCCGTCGCGGGGGAGCGTGCCGGCAGCGACGAGTTCGACCTTGCCACGGAGCTTCAGCACCTCGGCGATGCTGGCCGCATAGTGGTCGGGATCGCCGCCCTCCGTCTCGATCATGACCGTCATGCCGTCGGAGTCGCCCTCGCGGTCGGCGATCACACGCGCGCGCGTCACCTCCTCGTGTCGCGCCACGAGTTCGGCCACCTGTTCGGGCCGCACGAACATGCCCCTGATCTTGGTCGTCTGGTCGGCGCGTCCCATCCACCCCTCGATACGCATGTTGGTGCGGCCGCACGGGCTCTGCCCCGGGAGGACGGCGCTAAGATCCCCCGTGGCGAAACGGACCAGCGGGTAGTCGGCGTTGAACGTGGTGACGACGACCTCGCCTGCCTCTCCGTCGGGCACCGGGTCGCCGGTCCCCGGCGTGACGATCTCGACGATGACGCCCTCGTCCACGATCATCCCCTCTGTCGCAGCGCTCTCGTAGGCGATGAGGCCGAGATCGGCGGTGGCATAGCACTGCCGGCACTCGATCCCCCGCTGCGCATAGCTCTCGCGCATCGCCGGAAAGAGCGCCCCGCCCGAGACCGCGGCCTTGGTGATCCGCAGGTTCAGCCCGAGCTCGTCCGCCTTGTCGAGGATCGCTTTCAGGTAGTCCGGCGTGCCGGCATAGGCGGTCGAGCCGATGTCGTGCGCGGCACGCGCCTGCAGTTCGGTCTGGCCGGTGCCGGCGGGCACCACGGTCGCGCCGACGGCGGCGGCGCCGCTCTCGAACATCAGGCCGGCGGGAGTCAGGTGATAGCCGAAGCAGTTCTGGACCACGTCGCCCTCGCCGATCCCGATGGCGTGCAGGAACCGGCCGATGCGCCACCAGTCGCGATCGCGGCGCCCCGGCTCGTAGATCGGGCCCGGCGACTGGAAGACGTGGCTGAAGCCCGAGACCGGACCGGCGGCGAACCCGCCGAGCGGCGGCGACTTGGCCTGCGCCTCGACCAAGGTCGACTTCCGCAGCACGGGCAGGTGCGCCAGCGCCTCGCGCGACGTGACGCCCGCGGCGACGACCTCGCCGAGATCGTAGCCGGCAAGCGCCTGCGCCTGCGCCACGAGGGCAGGCAGGCATTCGGCCAACGATGCCGCCCGCGCGTCGGCCGAGCGTGTCTCGAGATCGTCGTAGTGGGTCATGCAGCCGCCTCCCTCACCGCATCCGCCGGCCCCTCGAGATCGACCCGCGTCAGGGCCGCGAGCAGCCGGACGAACCGTTCGCGCGATCCGGCAAGAACCTGCAGGGCGTCAACTTTCTTGGGCAGACCGAGGTCATCGGCGGCATCGAGGGCGGGGCCGTCGGCGCGGGGATAGAGCACGTCCCAGACGAGCTGCGCCTCGCGCGCGAAGATGCCGGCCCCGACCTTGCCCAATCCCTTCGCCCCCTGCAGCCGCTCGAGGAGGTCCTCCGCCGACTCCGCCGCGTCGCGCAGCTGGCGGAGATCGCCGTCGCAGACATCCCGCGCCCACGCCGCCGTGTCGCGGAGGTAGCCCGCGGTCGACTCGTCATAGCGGGCATAGCCGTTCTCGTTCAGGACCCGGACGAGGTCCGAATGGTCCCGCTCGAGGATGAAGTCGATCTTGTGAAAATCGTTGTTCCGCAGGGCCTTGCACCCTTCTATCGCGTTGCCGGCATTGATCCGCGCCGACAGCATGATGGCACCGATGAGCCAGTGGAACAGTTCCTGCGGGGTATCGCGCGCGATGTTCGCGCCCATTGCTTCCGAATAGAGCGTGCCCTGGTGCTCGATCAGCGCCTCGACGGTAGCCTCGTGTGTCATGCGGCCTCTCTTTTCGGGCAAACCGCTGCGTTTGCGGCGTTTTTCTCAGCTGAGCCAGCGCTTGCGGCGTCGGTAGGAGCGGACGTCCCGGAACGACTTGCGCCCCTCGTCGGACATGCCGAGGTAGAACTCCTTGACGTCCGGGTTCTCCCTCAACGCCTCGGCGGGGCCGTCCATGACCACGCGGCCGCTCTCGAGGATGTAGCCGTAATGGGCGAAGCGCAGCGCCACGTTGGTATTCTGCTCGGCCAGCAGGAAGGCGACATTCTCCTTCTCGTTCAATGACTTCACGATGCTGAAGATCTCCTCGACGAGCTGCGGCGCAAGACCCATCGAGGGCTCGTCGAGAAGGATCGTCTCGGGCCGCGACATCAGCGCCCGACCGATCGCGCACATCTGCTGCTCGCCGCCCGACGTGTAGCCGGCCTGCGACCGCCGCCGCTCCTTAAGTCGCGGAAAGTATTGGTAGACGAGGCCGAGATCGGCCTGCACGGCGCCCGATCCGTCGCGGCGGGTATAGGCGCCGGTCAAAAGGTTCTCCTCGATCGTAAGGTGCTCGAAACAATGGCGTCCTTCCATCACCTGGATGACGCCGCGGCTGACGAGGTCGGAGGGGCTCAAGTCCTGGACGCGCTCGCCGCGGTAGAGGATCGACCCCTTCGTCACCTCTCCCCGCTCGGACCGCAGCAGGTTCGAAATTGCCTTCAATGTCGTGGTCTTGCCGGCCCCGTTGCCACCGAGAAGGGCGGTGATCCCGCGCTCCGGCACCGAGAGCGAGACGCCCTTCAGGACCAGGATGACGTGGTTATAGATGACCTCGATGTTGTTCACCTCGAGGAGGGTGGGGCCGGCGGGCCGCGCCTCGGGTGCCGGGGCCTTCGCGTCCGGTCGTGCAAGTTCGTGCAAGTCTGGCCCCCCTGATTTTCGACTTCGTGCAAGAACGTACACGCGATCCGTACGCCGTCCGCGACCGTCCGCGACTGCGGGCGGGGCGCCCCCCGGCCGTACCGAGACGCCCCGCCCGTCCGCTCAGCTCAGCTCGAGGCGCAGCCCGGCTCGATGCTGTTCTCGCTGGCGAAGGCCTCGCTGTCGGCCTGGACCAGCGGCGCGATGACCTCCTCGTCGGGCTCGATGAAGTCGGTCAGCGGCTCCCACGTTTCGCTCTCGGCGTTCCACTGCTGGACGAGCCCCTTGCCCGACCCGCCGTGATCCTCGCAGCTCACGTTGAACTCCGGCCCGATGCCGGGGGCGCCCCAGCTTTCCATGGTCGCCTCGGTCACCTCGAGCGCCTCCATCCCGTCGCGCATCTGCGCCGCGGTGATGTCGTCGGTCCCGTGGATCTCCTGGGCCGTGCGGATCGCCTCGGCAGCCAGCATCGCCGCGTACATGCCCCGCGTGTAGAGGACCGAGCCCAGATGCGAGCCGTCGCCCGCGGCGAGGCCGGCGTCGATCACGTGCTCGCGGATCTCGTCGTAGACGGGGTAGTCCTCGACCTTGTTCATGTTGAGCGACTTGTAGCCATCGGCGTCCATGCCCGCCGGCGAGACGTCGTGCTCGGCGCCCGCCCACCAGTTGCCGATGAAGTTCTCCATCGGGAAGCGGATGTTGGCGGCCTCCTGCACGGCGACCTGGTTCATCACGCCCCAGCCCCACATGATGACGTAGTCGGGGCGCTGCTGGCGGATCTGCACCCAGGCCGAGCGCTGCTCCTGCCCCGGATGGTCGACCGGGATCGTCGACAGCTCGAACCCGTGCTTCTCGCTGAGCTCCTCGAGCGTCCGGATCGGCTCCTTGCCGTAGGCAGAGTTGTGGTAGAGAAGCGCGATCTTCTGGTCCTCGAGCGACCCCTCGTTCTCGTCGAGAAGGTACTTGACCGCGACCGACGCCGCGTCCCAGTAATTCGCAGGGTAGTTGAACACCCAGTTGAACACCTCGCCGTTCGCGGCGCTGGTGCGGCCGTAGCCCATGGTGTGCAGCGGGATCTGGTCGGCCTGCGCCTTGGGGATCAACTGGTATGTGATGCCGGTCGAGAGCGGCTGGTAGACGAGCGCACCCTCGCCCTTGGTCGACTCGTAGCACTCGACGCCCTTCTCGGTGTCGTAGCCCGTCTCGCACTCGATGACGCGGATCGGCACGCCGCCGATGCCGCCGTCGCGCTCGTTCAGGAGCGTGAAGTAGTCCTGGTAGCCGTCCGAGAACGGGATGCCACCGGCGGCGTAGGGGCCGGTGCGATAGCTCAGGTCCGGAATCACGAGGTCCGCCATCGCGGTCGTCGCCGCGAGCGTCGCGGCAAGAGTGGTGGTGGTCAGTTTCATCGGTTCGTTGCCTCCCTGATTTTCTCCGATGCGGCCCAGTCTAGTACGGAAAGGGCCAGGTCCTCAGCCTTTCCTTGGTGACGCGCCAGAGCGCGGCGAGCCCGTGCGGTTCGGCGATGAGAAAGATGATGATGAGCGCGCCGGTGACGACAAGCTCGGAGTGCGCCACGATCTCGGTCGGCCAGCCCATGCCGTCGCGCAGCACCACCGTCAGGAACACCGGCAGGAGCACGAGGAAGCCGGCGCCGAGGAAGGCGCCGAGGATCGAGCCCAGGCCTCCGATGATGATCATGAAGAGGACGAGGAACGACTTGTCGATTCCGAAGGCCGAGTTGACCTCGACCGCGCCCAGGTAGACCGCGAAGAAGAGCGCGCCCGCGATGCCGACGAAGAACGACGACACCGCGAACGCCGAGAGCTTGGCGGTGAGCGGGTTCACCCCGATGATCTCGGCGGCGATGTCCATGTCGCGGATCGCCATCC
>CAYMRW010000044.1:0-11683 GCA_964392825.1 uncultured Rhodobacterales bacterium | reverse complement strand
GAGGAGGACGCGGCCGAGGTGCGGCAGGAGCACGACGCGTTGCTGACCGAGAAGGCGGATCTCGAGGAGGCCATCGGCGCCTTGCGGCGCGGCATCGCCGGGCTGAACCGCGAGGGACGCGAGCGGCTCGTCGCCGCCTATGCCGAGGTCAACGCCAACTTCGCGACGCTGTTCACGCATCTCTTCGGCGGCGGCGAGGCGCGGCTCGAGATGGTGGAATCGGACGACCCGCTCGAGGCCGGGCTCGAGATCCTGTGCCAGCCGCCGGGCAAGAAGCTCTCGCACCTGTCGCTGTTCTCGGGCGGCGAGCAGACGCTGACGGCGCTGGCGCTGATCTTCGCCGTGTTCCTCGCCAATCCGGCGCCGATCTGCGTGCTCGACGAGGTCGACGCGCCGCTCGACGACGCCAACGTCACCCGCTTCTGCGACCTGCTCGACGAGATGACCCGGCGGGCGGACACGCGGTTTCTCATCATCACCCACCACGCCCTGACGATGGCGCGCATGGATCGTCTCTATGGCGTCACCATGGCAGAGCAGGGCGTCAGCCAACTGGTCAGCGTCGACCTGCGCGCGGCGGAACAGCTCGCCGCCTGACTCCGGGCAGGGAGTCGGGCTGTCACGGCGCCGCCGACAGCTCCCGTTCCATCGCCCGCAGCTCGGGGGCCTGCGGGTTGGCGGCGAGCGCCGCGTCGACGACGGCGCGCGCCGCCGCCGGGCCTTCGGCCGCCGCCGCGATCCGTACGAGCATGATCCAGGCGTCGACGAGCTGCGGGTCGAGGCGGACCGCCTCGCGAAAGGCGCCGACCGCGGCCGGGAACGCGCGCGCCGTCAGCGCCATGCCGGCTAGCTGCAGCTGCGTCTCGGGGAAATCGAGGCGGTTCGAGAGGCCCTCGCGCCATTCGCCCATGGCGGCGTCGAGGTCCACCGCGATCGTCCCCGGCATGTGCGCGATCGGGCTTCCGAGAAGCTCGCGCGCCGCCGCGATGCGGACCGTGCGCACCTCATCGTCGAGCAGGCCGATCAGCCGCAGCACGCGGTCCTGCGGGTCGGCGCTCTGCTGCAGGCCGACCGCCGCCGCACGCACGATCGGGTCGGGATCGGCGAGGAGCGGCGCGAGCCGTTCGGCCGTGAGGGGGCTGTTCGCCTGACGCAGCAGCCAGAGCGCGGTGGCGCGGACGATGGCCGGTTCCCCGGGGTCGGCGGCGAGCCCGGCGAGGTCGCCCGCGGCGCTGACCGCGTTGTCGCGTCCGCGAGCCAGCACCTCGCCGTAGTGCGCCCCGCGGTTGCCGCTCTCGGGATACCACTCGGCGATGCGCGACGCGGCCCAGTCCGGGTCGCGGTCGGCATGGCAGTCGGTGCAGGCGTCGGGTCCGCCCGTCGCATCGGCGAGGTCCGGACGCGGGACGCGGAAGCTGTGGTCGCGGCGCCCGTCGTTGCCCATGTAGACCCGCTCGATCATGTGGCAGCTCTTGCACTGGGCCCCGTCGGTGCCGGGTTCGTGGAAGTGATGCTCGACCGCGTCGTACGCGGCGGGGGTCAGCGTCGGGAAGCGCGGGTTGCCGGCAGGGCTGTGACACTGGGTGCAGACGGCGTTTCCGTCGGCGACGAGGTCGGCCGAATGCGGCTCGTGGCAGTCGCTGCAGGTGACGCCGCGGTCGTGCATCCTGGACTGCAGGAACGAGCCGTAGACGAAAACCTCGTCGAGGATCTGCCCGTCGGCGTGGTAGAGCCCGGGGCGCAGGAGCGCCAGGTTGTAGCTATCGTTGTAGGGCGTGCCGGGCACGGGGTTGCCGTCGCCCCAGGCCTCGCGCCGCGAATGACAGGTGGCGCATTGCGCGACGAGCGCCGCGGGTTCGCCCAGATCGACGGTCAGGCCAAGGCCCCCCTGATCATCCGTCTGCGAGCCCTCGGCCCAGTCGAGATGTGCCGAGCCGGGACCGTGGCACGCCTCGCAGCCGACGCCGATCTCGGCCTGGGTCGAGGCGTAGCTACGCGTCGCCGCGTCGTAGACCTTCTCGAAGCCCGTCGCATGGCATTCGGCGCAGCGGGCGTTCCAGGTCTTGTAGGGGCCGGTCCAGTGCAGGCCGTCGCCGGTGGCCAGATCCTGGTCGGGATAGAGGTGGAACCAGCCGCCCTTCTCGGTGTCCCAGACGACGTCGAAGCTTTGCAGCCGGCCGGGCTCGGTCTCGAACAGATACTGTTGCAGCGGCTCCACCCCGACCACGGAGTGCACGGTGTAGTCGGCGGTCGTGCCGTCGGCCTCGGTAACGGTCGCATGATAGCCGCCATCGTCGCGGCGGAACCGGGCGCGCATGGCGTCGAGCGCGAACTCGGTGCCGTCGAAGTCCGCGATCACCGTGTCGGGCGAGGGTTCCGTCCAGGCGAGCGCATGGTGCGAGCCGCGCCAGGCCTCGGCGGCCTCGCCGTGACAATCGACGCAGGCCTCGGACCCGACATAGGCCGGGTCCGCGTTCGCCCCGGTGAGCCCGGCGAGGAGCGCGATCGTGACGACGGTGAGAGAACGCAGCATGTCGTGGGGCTTTCCGGGCGGCGCAATGCGTGCCGAAACCGTGACTCGCGACGGGCCCGTCCGCAACAGGCCGCCGTGTTGGGCGGCGGATGGCCGCGGGCGTCATCGCTCGTCCGGCGGGGAGGACACTGCCCCCGCACCACCGACGTACCGCGCCGGGTCCGGGCGCGGCCCAAAGTCCGGCCATCCGGCATGTATGCAAATGGGCAAGTTCCGAGCCGGCAATGGCGTGGGCACCGGTGGGATGAAGGCTTCCGCTCAAGCAGCCCAAGGAGGATGACGTCCCCGCCGGGCGGTAGCACCGGACCGGACGATATCGGCAACGCAAGATTCCGCGCCGCCGGGGTCGGGGTGGGGGCCGGCGACGGTCGCCGGCCCCCACCCCGTGACGCCTCAGCGGACGCCGGCGGCGCCCTCCTCCATCGCCTCGAGAACGTTGTCGAGGCTGAAGCTCGCCGCCTCCTGCCGGGGCGGGAACTCCTGGAAGGTCTCGAGGAAGTTCCGCACGTAGCGCTGCGCCGGCACCAGCATGAAGGCGTGGTCCAGCATCCAGTCGTAGTACGTATTCGAGGTCCGGTAGGCCCGCTCGTAGGGGTCGCGGCGCAGGTTGAAGATCAGTGGCGTCCTGAGCGGCGTCAACGGCTCAATCCAGGCCCGCAGGGTGCCCCAAGCCTTCTGCTCGAGGAACACGATCTTCCAGTCGTCGTAGCGCAGCGACATCAAGTCGCCTTCGTCGGAGAAGTAGAAGATCTCGCGCCGCGGGCTTTCCTCGGTCTCACCGGTCAACAGGGGAAGAATATTGTAGCCGTCGAGATGCACGTTGTAGGTGCGTCCGATCGCCTCGACGCCACCCTCGATCAAGTCCTCCTTGATGGTCTCGTTGCCCGCTACGGCGAGGAACGTGGGCAGCCAGTCCATATGGTGGACGATCTCGTTGGAGATTTCGCCCTCCGGGATGCGTCCCGGCCAGCGGACCATGGCGGGGACGCGCCAGCCGCCTTCCCAGTTGGTGTTCTTCTCGCTCCAGAACGGCGTCATCGCCGCGTCCGGCCACGTGTTCATGTGAGGGCCGTTGTCCGTCGAATAGAAGACCAGGGTGTTCTCGGCGATCCCCAGCTCGTCGAGCTTGTCGAGCAATTGCCCGACATGCAGGTCGTGCTGAATCATGCCGGCGGTGTACTCGTTGACCGGGTGCCCCGCGATCTCGTTCGCCTGCTCGCGCATGTCCTCGCCCACGTGCGTGCGGAAGTGCATGCGGGTGCCGTTCCACCAGACGAACCAGGGCGTGCCCTCGGCGGTCTTGCGCTCGATGAAGTCGATGGCCGCAGCCACCGTCTCGTCATCGACCGTCTCCATCCGGTTTCGGGTCAGTGGACCCGTATCCTCGATCTCGCCGTCGGCCGACGAGCGGACGACGCCGCGCGGCCCGAACGTCTCGCGGAAGGTGCGTCCGTCCTCCAGCACCATGTCGCCAGGATAATCTTCGTTCTCCGGCTCCTCCTCGGCGTTGAGGTGGTAGAGGTTGCCGAAGAACTCGTCGAAGCCGTGGTTCGTCGGCAGATGCTCGTCGCGGTCGCCGAGGTGGTTCTTGCCGAACTGGCCGGTGTCGTACCCCTCCGCCTTGAGGAGGCCCGCGATCGTCGGATCCTCCTCCTGCATGCCTTCCTCGGCGCCGGGCAGGCCGACCTTGGAGAGGCCGGTGCGCCGCACGCTCTGCCCCATGATGAACGACGAGCGGCCGGCGGTGCAGGACTGTTCGCCGTAATAGTCGGTGAACATCATCCCCTCGCGGGCGACGCGATCGATGTTCGGCGTCTCGTAGCCCATTAGGCCGAACGTGTAGGCCGAGATGTTCGACTGCCCGATGTCATCGCCCCAGATGACGAGGATGTTCGGCTTGTCGGCGTCCTGCGCCTCCTCCTGGGCGATGCCGGTCCCTGCGGCTAGGCTCAGGATCAGCCCCGCGGCGAGGCCGCGTCGTGTATGGATGAGCACCGTTTCCTCCGTGATGTGTCCCCGACCGATCCACCGCCATGGACGGCGGGGATACGGGACGAACCCTAAGCCCTGGATTCCGCGACGGCAAGAAATGGACGCCGCATGGGTCGCGCCGCATTGCCGGTCCGCATCGCGCCGGCTTCCGCCCGCCGGACCGCGCGCTCACGATCTGTAGTACCGGTCCCGGTACGGCGCCGCGGATGGCCGGGAGGGGTCGGGCTTCGGTGGCATGACGACGGACGCGGGCGGCGTCCGTGCATCGACCGCCCGTCCGGTGCAGCGCGCATGTCGGATTCCGCCCTGCGCATGCCGGTTTGCTCGGGCTCCGCGCCGTCCGATTGGTCGAAAGGCTTGAGGTGTGGGGTCCATCCCCTTGCGGGATGTCGACGCGCCGGGCGCTGCGAGGACGACATGGGCACTTTGAGCTTTCTGAGGCGGGGCGGGGCGCAGCGGGTCGATCTGCAGGTCGCGGACTTCGTCGCCGGATACTCGATCGAGGTGATGCCGAGGACCGCGGCCAGGATCGAGAGCTTTGCCGAGATCCTGCCGCACGGCACCCGCGTCTACGTCGCGCATATCGAGGGGACCACGATCGACGAGATGGTGGCGACCGCGGCGCGGATCCGGGCCGAGGGGTTCGACGTGATGCCGCACGTTCCGGCGCGGCACGTGCCCGACGTCGCGACCCTCGACGTCTGGCTCAGACGCTACGCGGCCGAGGCCGGCGTCGACCAGGCGCTGGTGCTCGCGGGCGGCCGCGACACGGCGGTAGGCGCCCTGCATTCCTCGATGCAGCTTCTCGAGACAGGGCTCTTCGACCGCCACGGATTCCGCCGGCTGCACGTGGCGGGCCACCCCGAGGGCAACCGCGACATCGACCGCGGCGGGGGCGAGCGGCTGGTGTCCGAGGCGCTGCGCTGGAAGCAGGATTTCGCCCGCCGGACCGATGCGGAGATGGCGCTGGTGACGCAGTTCGCGTTCGAGGCCGCGCCGATACTCGCGTGGATGGCGCGTATTCGCGCCGCCGGCATCACGCTGCCGGTGCATGTGGGCATCGCGGGGCCGGCCAAGCTGCAGACGCTGATCCGCTTCGCCGCGTCCTGCGGGGTCGGCCCGTCGCTCGACGTGCTGCAGAAGCGGGCGCGCGACGTCCGCAAGCTGGTCCTGCCGTTCGAGCCCTGGGACGTGCTGCGCGACCTGTCCGCCGCCCGGCGGCACGATCCGGGCACGGCGCCGGCCCAGGTGCATTTCTTCCCGCTGGGCGGCATCCGGGCCTGCGCCGACTGGGCCAGCGCCCGCCTCGCCGATCGCGCCGCGGCGGTCTGAAGCCCGGCTCGGGCCACCGGCCGATCACGTCGGACGGCGACGCGGCCTCGACCAGTCACGGCGACGGGGTTTCCTTGCCGGAACGGGGCTATGGGGGCAACCGCGCCCTGCCCACGGACCCGCGCACGATGGCGCGCAGCACCGGTCAGAGGACGGCCCGTCGTGTTCCTGCCCCGGATCGTTGAAACCCGCGAACCGGGGCCTCGACCGGGGCCGCGTCCGCCTCAGCTGGCCGCGGCGACGGCGCGCCGCGTGACGACGCTGACCAGGTGGGCGCGGTACTCGGCCGAGCCGTGCAGGTCGGCGATCATTCCCTCTGACGGGACGGTCAGATCGCGCACGGCCTCGGGCGAGAAGTCTGCAGACAGCGCCTTCTCGGCATCGGTCCAGCGGAAGACACCCGATTCCGACGCCCCGGTGACCGCGACGCGAGCCGCGTCGGGGTAGCGCGCGACGAAGACGGCGACGAGCGGGAAACGCGAGGCCACCTGGATGAACTTCTCGTAGCGGGCCGCCTGCGGGATCCTGAACCGCACCTCGGTGATGATCTCGCCATCCTCGAGCGCCGTGTCGAACATGCCCTGGAAGTAGTCGTCGACCGCGATCTCGCGCGCGCCGGACTGGCCGGTCGCGACGATCGTCGCGCCCGAGCCGAGCGCCCCGGCAGGATAGCACGCCGAGGGGTCGTTGTTGGCGAGCGAGCCGCCGATGGTGCCGCGGTTGCGCACTGCCGGATCGCCGATCCGTGCCGCGAGCGAGGCAAGGGCGGGGTAGGGGATCGCCGCCTCCTCCGCGACCTGACGGTGCGTCGTGCCGCCGCCGACGATCAGCATGTCGTCGTCGTGGCGGACGTACTTCATCTCGCGGATGCCGGCGAGGCTCACGAGCGTGCCCGGATCGGCCAGCCGCTGCTTGAGCGTCGGGATCAGCGTCTGGCCGCCGGCGATCGCCTGCGCCTCCCCGTCCGCCAGGGCGGACAGCGCCTCCCCGACCGAACCGGGGCGGGTCAACTCGAATGCGTACATCGTCTGTCTCCTCTCGGTCCGATCAGGTCCGCGGCGCGGTGAACGACCGCTCTTCCATGCCTGCCGCGGCGCCGGGGCGGGCGCCGGTCATCGCCGCCCAGACGCGGTTCGGGGTCAGGGGCATGTCGATGTGCCCGACATCGTAGCCGCCGCGGTGCAGCGCGTCGATCACCGCGTTCACGACCGTCGGCGGCGAGCCGATGGCGCCGGCCTCGCCGCAGCCCTTCACGCCGAGCGGATTGTGCGTGCAGGGCGTCTGGCAGGAATGGTCGACCTGGAACATCGGCAGGTCGTCGGCGCGCGGCATCGCGTAGTCCATGTAGGAGGCCGAGATCAGCTGGCCGTCCTCGTCGTAGGCGCAGTTCTCGATCATCGCCTGGCCGATGCCCTGCGCCAGACCGCCATGCACCTGGCCCTCGACGATCATCGGATTGACGACGTTGCCGAAATCGTCGGCCGCCGCGAAGGTCAGCACCTCGACCTTGCCGGTCTCGGGGTCTACCTCGACCTCGCAGGCGTAGGCGCCGGCGGGATAGGTAAAGTTCGACGGGTCGTAGAACGCCGTCTCCTCGAGCCCCGGCTCGATCTCGTCGAGCGGATAGTTGTGGGGCACGTAGGCGGCGAGCGTCACGTCGCCCCACGCGACCGACTTGTCGGTCCCGGCGACGGTGAACTTGCCGTCCTTGAGCTCGATGTCGCCCTCGGACGCCTCCATCAGGTGGGCGGCGATCTTCCTGGCCTTGGTGATGACCTTGGTCGCCGCCTTGTGGATCGCCGAGCCGCCGACCGCGAGCGACCGCGAGCCGTAGGTGCCCATGCCCATCGGCGAGTTCGCGGTGTCGCCATGGACGATCTCGACCTGGTTGTCGTCGATGCCGATCATGTCTGCCACGACCTGCGCGAACGAGGTCTCGTGCCCCTGGCCGTGGCTGTGCGAGCCGGTCATCACGACGACGCCGCCGGTCGCGTTCACCCGGACCGTCGCGCTTTCGTAAAGGCCGGCGCGGGCGCCTAGCTGGCCCACGAGGTTCGAGGGCGCGATGCCGCAGGCCTCGATGTAGGCGTTGACGCCGAACCCCCGCAGCTTGCCGTTCCGCTTCGATTCCTCGGCGCGTGCCGCGAAGCCGTCGCGGTCCATCATCTCGAGCAGGCGGTCCATGGTCGCGTGATAATCGCCGGTGTCGTACTCGACCGCGACCGGAGTGGCGTACGGGAACTCGGTCACGAAGTTCCGCCGGCGGAGTTCCACCGGGTCGATCCCCATCTCGCGCGCCGCCTTGTCGACCACGCGCTCCAGCTGGAACGTGGCCTCCGGGCGCCCGGCGCCGCGGTAGGCGTCGACCGGCACGGTGTTGGTGAAGACCGCCTTGACGTTCACGTAGATCAGCGGGGTCTTGTAGTTGCCGGCCATCAGCGTGCCGTGGAGCCATGTCGGGACGCTTGGCGCGAAGGTCGACAGGTACGCGCCCATGTTGGCATAGGTCTGCGTCCGCAGGGCCTGGAAGTTGCCCTCGGCGTCGAGCGCCAGTTCGATCTTCGTCACATGGTCGCGGCCGTGGGCGTCGGTGGCAAAGCTCTCCGACCGCTGGCAGGTCCACTTGACGGGCCGACCCACCGCCTTGGCGGCAAAGGTACAGAAGGCCTCCTCGGCGTAGTGGAAGATCTTCGATCCGAAGCCGCCTCCCACGTCGGGGGCCACGACGCGCAGCTTGTGCTCGGGGATGCCGAGGACGAAGGCGCCCATCAGCAGGCGGATGACGTGCGGGTTCTGGGAGGTGGTGTAGAGCGTGTGGTCGCCCGTGGCCGAATTGTAGTCGCCGACGGCCACGCGCGGCTCCATCGCGTTCGGGATCAGGCGGTTGTTGACGAGTTCCAGCGTGGTGACGTGGTGCGCGTTCCGGATCGCCTCGTCGACCTTGTCGCGGTTGTCCTCGACGAAGCCCCAGTCGTAGCAGAGGTTGGTGCCGATGTCGTCGTGCACCAGCGTGCCGCCGTCCTGCACCGCCTTCTTCATGTCCATGACCGCGGGCAGGTCCTCGATCTCGGCGACGATGGCCTCGGCCGCATCGCGCGCCTGCGCGTAGGTCTCGGCCACGACGGCGGCGTAGGGGTCGCCCACGTGGCGGACCTTGTCGAGAGCGAGAACGGGGTGCTTGGGCTCCTTCATCGGGTTGCCCTCGCGGTCGGTGACGCACCAGCCGCATGGGATGCCGCCCACCGCCTCGAAGTCGCGGCCGGTGAAGATGCCGACGACGCCCGGCATCGCCTCGGCCGCCGAGGTGTCGATCGACACAATGCGCCCGTGCGCCACGTCCGAGCGCAGGAACGCCACGTAGGCCTGTCCGCGCAGGTTGATGTCGTCGGTGTAGCGTCCCTTCCCGGTCAGGAACCGGACGTCCTCGCGCCGCTTCTCGCTGGCGCCGATGCCATGATCCTTGGGCATGACTTGCCTCCCCCTGTGGCGGCGGCCCCGCGCCGCGCTGATCCTTCCGCGTCGTAGACGTCGGCGTGCGATGCCGTCGCGGTGCCTTGGCGTCACGCGCTATTCCGCCGCGACCGCCGGGACCTCCTGCCCCGACGCGGCGAGGATGGCCTTGACGATGTTGTGGTAGCCGGTGCAGCGGCAGATGTTGCCGTCGAGGTACCAGCGGATTTCGGCCTCGGTCGGCTGCGGGTTGTCCCTCAGCAGCGACGCGGCGGCCATCACCATGCCCGGAGTGCAGAAGCCGCATTGCAGCCCGTGGTAGTCCTGGAACGCCTGCTGGATCGTGCTGAGCGAGCCGTCGGCGTTCGCCATCCCCTCGATGGTCGTGACCTTGGTGCCCTCGCACTCGAGCGCGAAGATCGAGCAGGCTTTGACGAGGGCGCCGTCGACGTGGACGCAGCACGCCCCGCACTGGCTGGTGTCGCAGCCGATATGCGTGCCGGTCAGCCCGAGCGTGTCGCGCAGAAGGTCGGAAAGCAGGGTCCGCCCTTCCACCTCGGCCGATCGCTCGCGGCCATTCACCGTCATCGTCACCGTCGTCATTCGGCTCCCCTCCCTCGGGAAATCTGGTCTCGATCTCAGCCCATCAGGCGCCGGAACCACCCCTTCTTGTGATCGCCGGTCTGGGGCTCGTCCGGCGCGGCGGGCGGCGCCGTGGGCTCCCCGGCGGTCGCGACGGCCGGCGTCGCGCGGCCACCCGGGGCCGGCTCGGGCGGTTTCGCCTGCGCCGCGCCCGCCGCAGCCGTCCCGGCCTCGGCCTCGGCGGCGTCGCCCTCGACCACGCCTTTGAAGTTGTCGAAGAACTGGTCGGCCATCTTCTTGGAAAAGCCGTCGATGACGCGGCTGCCGAGCTGCGCCAGCTTGCCGCCGACCTTGGCGTGAACGTCGTAGGAGAGCCGCGTGCCATCCCCCGTCGGCGTCAGCACCACGTCGGCGCCGCCCTTGGCGAAGCCTGCGGGGCCGCCTTTGCCCTCGCCCGAGATCGTGCAGCTCTGCCCCGGGACGACGTTCGACAGCGCCACGTGACCCTTGAAGGTCGCCTTGACCGGGCCGACCTTCTGAGTGACCACGGCGTCGTAGCCATCCTCGGGGTTTCCGCTCATCTCCTGACACCCGGGGATGCAGCGGCGCAGGACATCCGCGTCGACCAGCGCCGTCCACACGTCGTCGGGGGGCGCCGCGATGTCGCGTTGGTCCGTCAGTTCCATGGCGTCCTCCCCACGAGCCCGGCCGGTCCCTGCCGGTTCTGCGTCCGTGCAAATCGACACCTTGAAGCTCACAGCGTCAAGCGCCGTTTGCCTTCTGGCACGCCGGAAAGGGCGGCGCTGGTGCTCAGCGCAGGACCCCCGGCAACCAGAGGGTCAGCGCCGGGAAGGCGAGCAGGAGGCCGACGCGCACGATCTCGGCGGCGAAGAACGGCATCACCCCCTTGAAGGTCTCGATCATCGGAATGTCGCGGGCGAGCGCCGAGATGACGAAGACGTTCATCCCGACGGGCGGGGTGATCAGCCCCAGTTCGACGACGATGAGCGCCAGGATTCCGAACCAGACCTTCAGATCCTCGGTCGACATGCCGAAGCCCGACCCCTCGGCGCCCTGGTAGAGGCCGCCGTTGATCTCGGTCAGCACCGGCCAGAAGAACGGGATCACGAGCAGGATCATCGAGAGCGAGTCCATCAGGCAGCCAAGCAGGATCAGCGCCACGAGCAGCAGGAGCATCACCGTCATCGGGGCCATGCCGCTGCCGGCGATCCAGGCCGCCGTCTCCTGCGGCAGGCCCACGCGCGACATGAAGATCTTCACGAGCTCCGCGCCGAGCAGGATAAGGTAGATCATGCCCGTGGTCGCCGCCGTCTCCTTCAGCGCCGCGACCATCTCGGGCAGGCGCACCGTGCGGCGGAGGGCGCCGTAGGCCCAGACCAGCGCGACGCCGACCGCGGCCGCCGGCGTCGGGTTGAAGAACCCCGCGTAGAGCCCGCCGAGGACGAGGCCGAAGATCACCAGCACCGGGACCATGCCGAGCGTCGCCGAGACGAACTCGGCGCGGTCCGACGACCCGCCGCGCGGTCCCGCCTCGGGCCGGACGGCGACGTAGACGGCGATGGTCAGCAGGAACAGAACCACCGCCAGCAGCCCGGGGATCATCGCCGCCATGAACATCGTGACGATGTTGGCCTCGACGATGATGGCGTAGATGATGAGCACTACGGACGGCGGGATCAGGATGCCCAGCACCCCGCCCGCGGCAAGCGACCCCGTCGCCAGCGCGCCCGAGTAGCTGTACCGCTTGAGCTCGGGCAGCGCGACCTTCCCCAT
>CAYMRW010000043.1:0-11695 GCA_964392825.1 uncultured Rhodobacterales bacterium | reverse complement strand
CGGGGTTCTGCCAGTTCAGGTCCCACTGGAACTCGTTGAACGTGGTCCAGACCCATTTGCCGATGTCGTCGTACCAGGTGAAGTTGCCCGGCGCCTGGGCGGGGAAGACCTCGGGCAGCGTCCGCTCGAACGCCGCTGGAACCGTGTGGTCGTCGAACATGCGATAGAGCGCCTGGTGCGCGGGGTCGCCTTGGCGGGCGCGGACGGCCCAGTCATGCTCCTTCGCAGTGTGGTTGAGGACGAGGTCGAGGCAGACGGAGATGCCGGCGGCGCGGAGCTGCCGTGCCACCGCCTCGAACTCGGCCATGGTGCCGAGCGCCGGGTCGATCTCGCGGTAGTCCACGACCGCATAGCCGCCGTCGCTGTCGCCCGGGCGCGGCTTGAGGCAGGGCATGATGTGGACATAGGTGACGCCGAGCGACTTGAGGTAGGGGATGCGCTCGGGCAGGTCGGCCAGGCGCCCGCAGAAGCGGTCGGCGTAGAAGACGTAGGCCACCATCTTCTCGCTTAGGAACCATGTCGGGTTCAGGTCGCGCTCGAGGTCGAGGTCGCGAAGGTCGTCGGGGCGTTCGTCCCAGTGCCGGCGGAGGAGCGCGCGTGTCCTCTCAACGAGGGTGGGGGCACCCTCGTAGAGACGGCCGAGGGCGTTAGCGAGATCGGTCTCGCCGCGCGCCCATCGCAGATCGAAGAGGCGGTCGCTGAGCGCGGGGTCGGGGCCGCGGCTCATGCCGGGCGCGGCGAAGGCCAGCGGCGGCTCACGCCCAGTCGCCCTCGAAGTCCTTCGGGACGAGCAGGATGTCGCGGTCGAGGTCGTGCACGTCCCGGCGGCCGCAGAGGGCCATGGTGGTGTCGAGCTCCTTGCGGATCACCTCGAGCGCGGCGGTGACCCCCTTCTCGCCCATGGCACCGAGGCCGTAGACCCAGGCGCGGCCGATCCAGGCGGCATGGGCGCCCATGGCCAGCGCCTTCAGCACGTCCTGTCCGGAGCGGATGCCGCTGTCGACGTGGATCTCGGTTCCGTCGCCGACCGCGCGGAGGATGGAGGGCAGCGCCCGGATCGAGGAGAGGGCGCCGTCGAGCTGCCGGCCGCCGTGGTTCGACACGACGAGGGCGTCGCACCCGACGTCGACGGCGCGCCGCGCGTCCTCGGCGTCGAGGACGCCCTTCAGGATCACCTTGCCGCCCCACATCTCCTTGATGCGCGCTACCTTGTCCCAATCGAGGCGCGGGTCGAACTGCTCTGCCGTCCATGCCATCAGCGACGCGGCGTTGGAGACCCCCTTGGCGTGGCCGACGATGTTGCCGAACTGCCGCCGCTTGGTGCCGAGCATCCCGAGGCCCCAGCCCCACTTGGTGGCGAGGTTCAGCATGACCGGCAGCGTCATCTTCGGCGGCGCGGAGAGGCCGTTCTTGAGGTCCTTGTGGCGCTGGCCCAGGACCTGCAGGTCCAGGGTCAGTACCAGCGCCGAGCAGCCGGCGGCGCGTGCCCGCTCGATCAGGCGACCGAGGAAGTCCTCGTCGCGCATGACGTAGAGCTGGAACCAGAACGGCTTCGACGTGGCCGCCGCGACATCCTCGATCGAGCAGATCGACATGGTGGACAGCGCGAAGGGCACGCCGAACGCCTCGGCCGCCCGCGCCGCCTTGATCTCGCCGTCGGCGTGCTGCATCCCCGTCAGCCCGACTGGGGCGAGGGCCACGGGCATCGCCACGTCCTGCCCGATCATTGTCGAGGCCAGGTTGCGGTTCTCCATGTCGACGGCGACGCGCTGGCGCAAACGGATGCGGTCGAAGTCCGAAGAGTTCTCGCGGAACGTCTGCTCGGACCACGAACCGCTCTCGGTGTAGTCGAAGAACATCTTGGGGACGCGGCGGCGATAGAGCTGCCGCAGGTCCTCGATCTCGGTGATGACGGGCATCCGCGGTCCTCCCTCCGCCACCGAGTAGCAACCGCCTCCGGCAAGGACAATCACGGGAGGGCCGCGGCGCGCCGCCATTGACTGGTTCAACATCAGACTATATAGTCCAATATTGAACCATATGGAGGCCACCCATGTCGATCTCTCGCCGCAAGACGCTTGCCCTGATCGGAGGTGGCGTCGTCGCCGCCGCCGTGGCTCCCGCCGGGGCATTCGTCGCCACGCGCACGCCGCATGCCGCGCTGGCCCCCTGGGAGGCGGCCGGAGGCTACGCGGATGCGCGCCTTCGGGCGCTGTCCTACGCGCTTCTCGCGCCCAATCCGCACAACCGTCAGCCTTGGCTCGCCCGCCTCGAGGGCGGCGACGGCGTGACGATCTGGCGCGATCCGGAACGTGACCTGCCGGTCACCGACCCCTACGGCCGCCAGCTCACCATCGGCATGGGCTGCTTCCTCGAGCTGATGCGGATGGCCGCGGCGGAAGAGGGGATCGGCGTCGAGACCGTCCTCTATCCTGACGGCGAGGCGGGCCCGGTCGCGGTCTGCCGCTTCGTCCCGGGCGGCGCGGCAGCCGACCCCCTCTTCGCGCATTGTTACGACCGGCGGAGCCACAAGGCGGCGTTCGAGGACCGGCCGGTGCCGGATGCCGCAGCGGCCGCGCTGGCCGGGCATGCGGTGGTGCATCGCGGCGGCGCCGGCCTCGAGGCTCTGCGCCGGCTTGCGCACGACGCCTGGATCGCCGAGGCGCATACCCCGGCCGCGTGGCAGGAGAGCGTCGACCTCCTCCGCCTCGGCAAGGCCGAGATCAACGCCAGCCCGGACGGCATCGACGTCGGAGGCCCGATGCTCGAAACGCTGATGGCGGCGGGCATCTTCACGCGCGAGGCGGCGGCGGACCCCGCCCATCCGGGCAGCCGGGGCGCCATCGAGGCCACGGCGGAGGCGATCCTGCAGGCGCCCGCGATGACGGTATCGCGCACCGACGGCAACTCGCGGGCGGACCAGCTCTCCGCCGGGGCGGACTGGCTGCGCCTGAACCTCGCCGCAACGGGGCAGGGTTTGGCGCTGCGCCCGGTCAGTCAGGCGCTGCAGGAGTACCCGGAGGTCGGCCCGATGTACCGCGAAGTGCACGAGCGCTTTGCCGCGGACGGCGGCACGGTTCAAATGCTGGGGCTCCTCGGCTACGGTCGACAAGCGCCACGCACCCCGCGCTGGCCGCTGGAGACCCGCGTGATTGACTGACCCGCCGCTCTACTTCCGCCTGTTCAACGAGATCGGCATCATCGACCAGCTTGCCACGGCGCTGTTCCATGCGCGGTTGCCCCCGGGCCTTCTGGTCTCGCATTTCGCGGTGGTGAACCACCTCGCCCGCGGGCGCGACGGGGCGTCGCCCCAGGACATGGCGCGCGCGTTCCAGGTTCCGAAGGCCACGATGAGCCACACGCTGTCGGTGCTCTGCCGCCACGGGCTGGTGGAGCTTCGCCCGCATCATCGCGACGGCCGCATGAAGACGGCGTGGCTGACCGAGGCGGGGCGCCGGTTCCGCGGCGAGGCGATCGCCGCGCTGACGCCCGACATGGACCGCGTCGCCACGGCGTTCGGGCGGGATTGGGCGGAGGAGACGGTGCGCCGCCTCGAGGCGCTGCGCATCTGGCTCGACGAGGACCGGAACGAGGCCGCCCGGGCGGAACGTCCTGCGGCGGCGAAGGCCTGAGCGGCGCCGATCAGTCGGCCGGGGCGGCCGCGGCGTGCGCCCCGGCGGCGAGCTCGGCCACGAAGTCGAGGACGGCGTCGGGCGGGTCGCCGCGGCCGATCCGCTCGACGATGGCCGAGCCGACGACGACGCCGTCGGCGACCGCGGCGACCTCGCGCGCCGCCTCCGCCGTCTTGATTCCGAAGCCGACGACGACGGGGAGGTCGGTCTGCCGCATGATGCGCGCGACCTCGGGGGCCACGTCGGCCGATTGCGCCGCGGCGGCACCGGTGATGCCGGTGATCGAGACGTAGTAGAGAAAGCCCGAGGTGTTCTGGAGGACACGCGGCAGCCGGCGGTCGTCGGTCGTCGGGGTGGCAAGGCGGATGAAGTCCAGACCGACGGCGCGCGCCGGGATGCAGAGTTCGTCATCCTCCTCGGGCGGCAGATCGACGACGATCAGGCCGTCGACGCCTGCGTCCTTCGCCTCCTCCAGAAAGCGGGCGACGCCCCTCGCGTAGATCGGGTTGTAGTATCCCATGAGCACGACGGCCGTGGCGTCATCGTCCCGGCGGAAGGCCCGCACCATCTCGAGCGTTCGCGCGAGCGTCTGCCCGGCCTCGAGCGCGCGCTGCCCGGCGAGCTGGATCGTCGGCCCGTCGGCCATCGGGTCGGTGAAGGGGATCCCGAGCTCGATCACGTCGACGCCGGCGGCGGGCAGGCCGCGCAGAATCTCGGCCGACGTCGCCGCATCGGGGTCGCCCGCCATGAGATAGGCGACGAAGGCCTTGCGGCCGTCGTGTCCCAGCCGCTCGAACGTCGTGGCGATGCGGGTCATCGTGCTTCTCCCCTCCCGGCGGCGCGCTTCTTGACCTCTCCCGGCCCGGTACGCAACGTCGGACTTCCGATCCCGCCCTGGGCATCCTATCTCATGGGCCATGAATTACGTACTCGCCCTCTTCCTGCCGCCGCTGTCGATCCTGCTTGCGGGACGGCCGATTGTGGCCCTCGTCACCCTCGTCATCTGGATCCCCGCGATCATCTTCTCGGGTGGACTGACCCACCCGATGTTCATCGTGCTGGCCTGGGTACTGATCTACCAGAGCCACGCCGACCGCCGCGAGCGACGGTACTAGGCGGCCCCGGCATCCCGTGCGTGGCTCGCTTGCCAAGGCCGCGAGCCGCGCATAGACCGCCTCCGCCTTGAGGTTGGAGGGTCGAGATGGGGTTCCGCACCGGCATCGTGGGGCTGCCGAACGTCGGCAAGTCGACGCTGTTCAACGCGCTGACGCGGACGGCGGCGGCGCAGGCGGCGAACTATCCCTTTTGCACCATCGAACCGAACGTGGGCGAGGTGGCGGTGCCGGACGCCCGGCTCGACCGGTTGGCGGCGCTGGCGAAGTCGAAGGCAATCATCCCGACGCGGATGACCTTCGTCGACATCGCCGGCCTCGTGAAGGGCGCGTCGCGGGGCGAGGGCCTCGGCAACCAGTTCCTTGCGAACATCCGCGAGGTCGACGCGATCGCCCACGTCCTGCGCTGCTTCCAGGATTCGGACGTGACCCACGTCGAGGGCCGGATCGATCCGGTCGCCGACGCCGAGACGATCGAGACCGAACTGATGCTTGCCGATCTCGAGAGCGTCGAGCGGCGTCTCGAGGGACTCATGCGCAAGGTGCGGGGTGGCGACAAGGAGGCGCTGCAGCAGCAGCGTCTGCTCGAGGCGGCGAAGACGGCGCTCGAGAGCGGGAGCCCGGCACGGACGGTCGTCGTGGCCGACGAGGACCGCAAGACCTGGCGGTCGCTCCAGCTTCTGACCTCGAAGCCCGTGCTCTACGTCTGCAACGTGGCCGAGGAGGATGCCGCCGCCGGCAACGACGCCTCCCGCGCCGTCGAGACGATGGCGGCCGCGCAGGGGGCCGCGACGGTCGTCATCTCGGCGAAGATCGAGGAGGAGCTGGCGCAGCTTCCGCCCGAGGAGGCGGCGGAGTTCCTCGCCGAACTGGGGCTCGAGGAGGCGGGGCTCGACCGGATGATCCGAGCGGGCCACGAGCTCCTCGGATTGATGACCTACTTTACCGCCGGCCCGAAGGAGGCACGGGCCTGGACGATCCCGCAGGGAACGCTGGCGCCGCAGGCCGCGGGCGTTATCCACGGGGACTTCGAGCGCGGCTTCATCCGTGCCGAGACCATCGCCTACGATGACTACGTGACGCTCGGTGGCGAGCAGGCGGCCAAGGAGGCGGGCCGGATGCGCGTCGAGGGCAAGTCTTACGCCGTGCAGGAGGGCGACGTCCTGCACTTCCTCTTCAACGCCTGATCGCGTCCCGCGCTGGTGCCGCCGCGGCGACGCTGTGTGCGGGGCGGCCGCCCGCGCCGGGCGGCCGGTTCCGCCGCTCGAAGAGGCTGCCGCGTTCGGCGAGCAGCACGAGGGCGAGGGCGCCGAGCGAGAGGATCAGGTAGCCCGCGAAAAGGGGGACGAGGGTGCCGTCGTAGAGGTAGCCGACCGCGGCGCCGAAGATGCCGCCGCCGAGCGTCTGGCAGAAGCCCAGGACCGAGGAGGCGGTGCCGGCCACGTGGCCGAGCGGGTCCATGGCCAGCGCGTTGAAGTTCGTGGCGATGAAGCCGAAGCAGCAGAACGTCGGCACGATCAGGGCGAAGAAGAGCCAGAACGGTTCTCCGGCGCCCATGACGAGCGCGACCGCGAGTTGCGCGGCGCTGAAGCCGACGAAACCGAGAAGCGCCGCGTGCGACAGGCGCCGCATACCGAAGCGCTCGACGAGGCGCGAATTGGCGAAACTGACGAGCGCCATCACCACTGCCACGGCCGAGAACCAGAGCGTGAATGTGGGCCCGAGCGCGAACACCTCGGTGAAGACCTGTTCGGCCTGGTTGATGAAGGCGAAGAGCACGCCGAAGATCAGCGCCGTCGCCAACGTGTAGCCGAGGGAGACGCGCGTCGTCAGCACCTCGCGGAAGGCGTAGACGGTGCGCTCGACCGTCAGCGGACCCCGGTTCGCAGGATCGAGCGTTTCGGGTAGGCGAAGCGCGGTCCAGACCAGGACGCCGGCGGCGAAGATCGCCGTCGCCCAGGCGATACCGTGCCACGAGCCGACCATCAGGATGACCTGTCCGACGTTCGGCGCGATCACGGGGATCGCCATGAAGACCATCATGACCAACGACATGACGCTGGCCATCCGCCGCCCGTCGAAGCAGTCGCGCACGACCGAGATGGCGATGACCCGCGTGGCCGCGGCGCCGACGCCCTGCACCAGGCGGCAGAGGAGCAGGGCCTCGAAGCTCTGGGCGAGCGCCGCAGCCGCGGCGGCGGCGATGTAGATGGCGAGACCGGCGAACAGGACCGGCTTGCGCCCGTACCGATCGGCGAGGGGCCCGTAGACAAGCTGCGCGCCGCCGAAGCCGAGGATGTAGCTCGAGATGACGAACTGTCGGGTGTTGGCGTCCTCGACGACGAGGCCCGCGCCGATCTCCTGCAGGGCGGGGATGTAGATGTCGATGGCGGCCGCGTTCAGGGCCATGAGGCTCGCCACGATGGTCACGAGCTCCCAGTGCGGCGGAAGCCGTCGGGCGGCGCGTGGCGGTGCGGAAGTCATGCGATGCGTTCCCTGGCTGGCGCGCGGGACGGACGGCGGATCCCCGGCGCGACGCCCTGCCTATGGCAAGTCTGGACGCCGCGGTCCAGCCGGCGCGCTCGTTGTCGGGTCAGGCGGCGCGCAGCTCCTCTAGATGCGCGAGCGCCGCCTCAAGGTCACGGCGGAACGCCTGCCGCGCCTCGGCCTTCAGATCCTCCGTCGGCAGGCGCAGAAGGTAGGAGGGGTGGACTGTGAGGAAGACCGGGGTGCCGTCGGCCGTGGCCTCGATCGCGCCGCGACGCTTCAGGATGCCCTTGCCGGTCCCGGTCAGCGCCTCCGCCGCGGTCGCACCGAGGGCGACGATGAGCGTCGGGTCGACGAGCTTCCGCTCCGCCTCAAGCCACCAGCGGCAGGCCTGGACCTCGCCCGCGTCGGGCTTCTGATGGATGCGGCGCTTGCCGCGTGGCGCGAACTTGAAATGCTTCACGGCGTTCGTGACGAAGCTGCGCGTACGGTCGACGCCCGCCGCCGCGGCGATCTCGTCGAAGAGCTGACCGGCAGGGCCGACGAAGGGACGACCCGCCAGATCCTCGTGGTCGCCCGGCTGCTCGCCCACGAACATGAGCTCGGCATCGGCCGGCCCCTCGCCCACGACCACCTGCGTCGCGTTGGCGTGAAGGGCGCAGCGGGTGCAGGCGGCGGCTTCGGCGCGGAGCGCTGCGAGCGTGTCGGGGGCCGGGGCGTCGGTCTGGGGCACGGGGCGGTCCTTGAGGGCGCGGGCATACGCCGGCGGCTGGGTCGGGGCGGCGTCGCGCATAGCCTGCGTGCGCGCCTGCGCCTTTGCGACGAGATCGGGGATGGCCCGGGTCTCGGGCATGTTCTTCCAGTACTTCTTCGGCATCTCGGCCTGCATCGCCTTGGTCTTGAGGCGGGCGGGGTTGAAGATGCTGCGGAAGTAGGTCGTCCAGAGCCCCTCGGTCGCGTCGTCGGGGATGTCGGGCTTCGGCCGGCCAGGCTCGAACGCAAGGTCTCCGCCCTCGAACCGGGCGGAAAGGTCCGGGGTGACGATCAGCCAGTCCATGTCGCCGAAGCGGCGCACGAAGAAGGCGGCGTTCGGTTCGACGATGTGGTGCGCAGGCTCGAACCAGGCGGCGAAGGCGCGCCGCGGGGCGTCCGCGTTGCCGACCTCGCGAAAGCGGAGGAAGGCCCGCATCTTGTGGATGTCGCGGCGCACCGACTTCTCCATCTCGCGAAGCTTGGCGAGGGCGGGGTCGCCGCGGTCCGCCATCAGACCGGGCGTGTCGCGGAGCCGCCAGAGAAGCGCGTAGAGACGGGCGAAGCGCTCCGGGTCGTCATGCCACGTCACCGTCTCGGCCAGTTCGACGAAGGCGCGAGGCACGGTGAGGCCGGCCCGCGGCGGCAACGGCGCCTTGAGGTCGAACAGGCCCGGCGCGGCGTCGCCGTAGCGCCAGACGACGTTCTCGGGCGGCACCTCCTGCGCGGCAAGGCCGCGGGCGGCGTCGCGCCATGCCTGCGCCGTGCCGATGCGGGGCAGGTCGACGGCGCGCATCAGATGAGCTGGAGTTGCTCGGGCGGTGGCGCGAAGCGGGCGCGCAGGTCGGCGCTGTCGGTGAGCGCCCCGGGGCTCCAGCCGCCCAGCGTCACGAAGGGCCGTGCCGCCTTCATGTTGGCACCCATCCGCGCCACGTCGTCGTAGCGCAGCGACCGGAACCGGCGGGAGGTCAGGATGCGGTTCACCGACTTCGTGCCGAAGCCCGGCACCCGAAGCAGCAGTTCGCGATCCGCGCGATTGACGTCGACCGGAAAGCGGTGCCGGTTGGCGAGCGCCCAGGCGAGTTTGGGATCGACGTCGAGATCCAGCATGCCGTCGCGTGCGGGCGCGGTCAGCTCCTCCAGTCCGAAGCCGTAGAAGCGCAGCAGCCAGTCCGCCTGGTAGAGCCGGTGCTCGCGCATAAGCGGAGGCCGCACGAGCGGCAGCGTGGCGGTGCTGTCGGGGATCGGCGAGAACGCCGAGTAGTAGACCCGTTTCAGCCCGTAGGAAGCGTAGAGCCGCGTCGCCTGCCCCAGGATGGTGGCGTCGTTCGACGCGTCGGCGCCAACGATCATCTGCGTGGATTGTCCCGCGGGCGCGAACCGCGGCGGGCGGCGGCCGCGGTGGCTCCGCTCGCTCCGCGCCTCCTTCTGCAGGCGGACGTCGGCCATCGCCTTGCGGATCGAGGCGGGGTCCTTCTCGGGCGCGTAGGTGCGGACCGAGGCGTCGGTCGGCATCTCGACGTTGATCGACAGGCGGTCGGCAAAGAGCCCCGCCTGCTCGATCAGGAGCGGATCGGCGTCCGGGATCGTCTTGAGGTGGATGTAGCCCTTGAACAGATGCTTCTCGCGCAGCTTGCGGGCGATCTCGACCATCTGCCCCATGGTCTCGTCGGGCGACCGGATGATGCCCGACGACAGGAACAGCCCCTCGATGTAGTTCCGGCGGTAGAACTCCAGCGTCAGCGTCACGACCTCGTCGGGAGCGAACCGCGCCCGCTCCACGTTCGACGAGACGCGGTTCACGCAGTACGCGCAGTCGTAGATGCAGAAGTTCGTCATCAGGATCTTGAGGAGGCTGATGCAGCGCCCGTCAGGGGCGTAGGCGTGGCAGATCCCCGAGCCCTCGGTCGAGCCGATGCCGCCCTTGCGGCTGTCCCGCCGCGATGTGCCCGAAGACGCGCACGAGGCGTCGTACTTCGCGGCATCGGAAAGGATCGCGAGCTTCTGCTCGAGGGTGCGAGGCGCCATCCGTTCGTCTTACGTTCCGGAGCGTTCGTCGGCAACGTCCTGCGACAATCTAGCCCCGGCGACGCAACAGTTCGACGAGGACGTCGTAGGCGCAGTCGACGTCCCCCTCGGTCGTCTCCCACTGGCCGACCTGGAAGCGGATGGCGGCGCGTCCGTCGACGGTGGTCTGCGTCAGATAGATGCGGCCGTCCGCGTTGACGCGCTCGAGGTACTCGAGGGTGGCGGCGTCGTCGAAGCCCGAGGGCCGGAAGGTGAAGAGCGAGAGCACCGGCGCGGTCACGACCTCGAACCCCGGCGTCTCGCCGATCTGGCGGCAGAGGCGCTCGGCCCAGGCGACATGGTCCCGCAGCCGCGCCCGGAGCCCGGCGAGACCGTAATGCCGGATGAGGAACCAGAGTTTCAGGGCGCGGAACCGCCGGCCGAGGGGGATCGACCATTCCGAGTAGTCGACGATGCCGTCGCGGCCCTGGGTCCGGAGGTAGTCCGGGCGGATCGCCAGCGTCCGGACCAGCGCCTCGGGATCGGCGACGAAGTGCGCCGAGCAGTCGAACTGCGCGCCGAGCCATTTGTGCGGGTTCAGGACGACGCTGTCGGCCCTCTCGACACCGCGCCAGAGTTCGCGGAACTCCGGGCAGATCATCGCCGCACCCGCCCAGGCGGCGTCGACATGGAGGTAGAGGCCGTGCCGGGCGGCGACGTCCGCGACTTCGGCCACGTCGTCGCTCGCCCCGTTGCTGGTGCCGCCGACCGACGCGACGATGCCCGCGGGCATCAGTCCCGCGGCGCGGTCGGCAGCGACGCGCGCCTCGAGCGGAGCCGGGTCGAGGCCGCGCAGGGATCCCGCCGTCGAGATGCGCACAAGGTTCTCCGCCCCGATGCCCGCGATCCAGACGGCCCGCTCGACCGAGGAATGCGCCTCGCCCGAGCAGTAAACGCGCAGCCTCGGCCCGGCAGAGAGGCCCTGCCGGTTGCCCGCCCAGTCGAGCGCCCGTTCGCGCATGGTCAGGATTGCCGCCAGCGTCGCGGTCGAGGCGCTGTCCTGGATGACCCCGGCGAACCGGTCGGGGAGGCCCACCGCCTGGCGGAGCCAGCCCAGCATCGCGGTCTCCATCTCGGTGGCGGCGGGCGACGTCTGCCAGAGCATGCACTGGGGCGCGACGACGGCCACGACCATCTCGGCAAGGACCGATGGCGGCGCGGCGTTCGCCGGAAAGTAGGCGAAGAAGCGGGGATGCTGCCAATGCGTGATCCCCGGCATGACCACGCGCTCGAGGTCGTCGAGGATTGCCTCCATCGGCTCGCCGTACTCGGGCGGGGCCGCCGGGACGAGCGCCGCCGTGGTCCCCGGCTCGACCCGCGCCCGGACCGGGCGCGCCCGGACGTCCCGGCGGTATGCGGCACCCCAGCGCGCGATCTCGGCCCCGTGCCGGGCGAACGCATCCCAGTCCATCAGGCGGGACCGCCGCACGGTGCGCCGCCTGTTCCGGGCGCGGGATTGAATGCGCATGATCTCACGGAAGTGTCCTTCGCATCGTCGGACCGGACCTTCGCCGCTCCGCGCTGCGAGGTCGAGGGCCGGCCGCGCGCGGGACAACCGCCTTGTGATCCGTCCCGCAACGCTGATAGACCCGCCGGCGGAGACGTGGCCGAGCGGTCGAAGGCGCTCCCCTGCTAAGGGAGTATACC
>CAYMRW010000042.1:565-11721 GCA_964392825.1 uncultured Rhodobacterales bacterium | reverse complement strand
GCTCGAACCTCGTCGGCATGGGCGTCGTGCCCTTCGAGTTCACCGGCGGCGACACCCGCAAGTCGCTGAAACTGAAGGGCGACGAGGAGGTGACGATCCGCGGGCTGGCCAAAGTCACGCCGGGCGCGACGATGGCCGCGACGATCAAGTACGCCGACGGGACCGAGACCGAAATCGAGCTCAAGTGCCGGATCGATACGGCTATCGAGAAGGCCTACGTCGAGCATGGCGGCGTGCTGCACTACGTCTTGCGCGACCTCGCCCGCGCCGCCTGAGACGCGACGGGGGCGGCACCGCGCGGGTGCCGCCCCTCTGGCCCGGGGTCCGGGTGTCGGGGTCAGGCCGCGCGCAGCCGGCGCAGGCCGCCGAGCATCGCCATGCCGCCCACCAGGAACAGCGCCGGGGCCGGAAGCGGGACCGGCGCAACGTCGACCGTCGTCAGCTTGAAGGTGCCGCCGAGGCGCGAGCCGCGCGGGATCGCGTCGCCGTCCCAGTCGAACATCGCGTTGCCGGTCAGCGTCCAGTCCTGCGTGAAGTCGAAGTCCGAGACATGCAGGTAGCCGGCGCCCTGCCAGCCGCTGGAGGCCGGGGCGACGTTGCCGATCGAGTGCTCGGCGTCGACGGCGTCCTTCAGGATCAGGTCGGTGAACGAGAACGTGTCGTCACCCTCGCCGCGCGTGCGGATGAAGAGCGAGTTGACCGCGTCGAGGCCGCCGGCGCCGAGCGCCTGCGTCGCCGTCGCGTCCGCCGTGCCGCCGAAGTCGACCGAAAGGACGAGGTCGCCGGTGGCCGCGTCGTAGCGGAAGCTGAACGGATTGACGCGCTCGCTGGTCCACGCGGCGTCGTCGTTCGTCGTGCCGGCGGCGACGATGCCGACCTCCCAGTCGCCGTTCAGGGCGGCGTTGCCGCCGCGGAACTCGCCCTGCGCGACACGGCATGCCTCGGCATTGGTGCCGTCGGTGCAAAGGGCGTTGAAGACGTCGTCGCCGGTGAACGTGATGACGGCGGCGGCGTTGGCGGCACCGGTCCAGCCGGCTGCGGCCACGGCCGCGGCAAATAGGATGTTCTTACGCATTATTTCCTCACTCGTGAACAACGAGGGGCGACCTTCCGCCCCTGCGCGGCCTTATGCCCGGCACAACTTCTCGACGAAAGCTTTCCTCAAATGCTCGGTTAATGGACGCCGGCTTCGACCGCGACCCGGCCCGCCGCCTCGCGAGCCCGGCACGACGACTTGGCGGCCGGGCCCCGAGGCCGGCGGGCGGCGAAGGGGCGGCAGGGAGAACCGTTCGCGCCGCCGGCACTCCTTTCGCCTCGCGAAGGCGCACGGAGTCTTGCCGAACCGCTGCATCGGAGGCGGAGACGTCACGGTCCGATTCGCCCCGCGCTATTGGGGGTGGAACCGCACGCGAATTGCTCACATGATCGAAGGCTAGGGAGGAATGTCAGTGCGCGACGCTCTCGACAGGCGCAGACCGCGATGGCCGGGATCGAAGGCTCGGGCAATCCGTGGCCCGCGCAAGCCCCTCGTCCGGCGGTCCGGCGCTATGTCCGCGGACCGCGCAGAAGCAGACGGGACGGTTCGGTCGTGAGCGAACGCGAAGCCCGCGATGCCCCCCCGGGCTGGCTGGCGCGGCTTCTTCGCGCCTGGTTCCGTATCGAGCATGCCGGCGAGCCGATGCCGCCCCACGCGGGGCCGGTCGTGCTCGTCAGCAACCACCTGAGCCTGATCGACGCGCCGCTTCTCGCCAGCATCGTCGGGCGCCCGTGCCTGGCCCTGATGCACGTCGCGCCGCCCCGGCGGGGGCTTGCGGCGTGGCTCTGGCGTCGGTCGGGCGTCGAATGGGTCGACGCGAACGATCCTGACGCCGCCAAGGCTTTCGTCCGGCGGGTCCGCGACGGCGCCGCGGCCCTGGTCTTTCCGGAAGGCCGGATGTCGGCCCACGGCGCGCTGATGAAGGTCTATCCCGATGCCGCGCGGCTCGTCGGCGCGACGAAGGCGACGGTCGTGCCCGTGAACCTGGAGGGGCTGGAGCTTTCGCAATGGGCCCCTGCGAAGAACGGCGCGAGACGGCGCTGGCGTCCGCGCGTCCACGTGCAGATCGGTCGCGCGCAGCCCGCCGACACGATTCCGGGCAAGGGCGAGGCGTCGGCTCGGACCCTGCGCGATCTGCTCGAGGCACAGCGGTTCGCCGCGCTGAACCGGTGGGCCACCGTGCCCGAGGCGCTGGCGGCGACCGCCCGGAGCCTCGACGCCACCGCGACGGCGATCGACGATCCCTTGGGCAACGAGCTCAGCCTGCGTCGCATCGCCATCGGCGCGGCGGCGCTGGGCGAGCGGCTTCGGCGGCGTACCGATGACGGCGAGATCGTGGGCGTGCTGCTCCCCGGTGTCGCGACCATGCCCGCCGTTCTCGGGGCGCTCTGGCGCGAGGGCCGGACCCCGGCGCTCCTCAACCCGACGCTCGGGCCCGGCCCGGCGCAGGCCGCGGTCGAGGCCGCGGGCATACGCCGGATCCTCACGAGCCGCGCGTTCGTCGAGCAGGCCGAGCTGCAGGCGATGGTCGATCACTTCGCAACCTCGGGCGCGACGATCATCTGGACGGAAGATCTCAGGCGCGAGATCGGGACCGCGCGGAAGCTGCGTGCCGCGGTCACACCGGGCCGGGCCGCGCCATCGGGGCGCGACACGCCGGCCGTGATCCTCTTCACGTCGGGAACCGAAGGCGCGCCGAAGGCGGTGGTGCTCAGTCACGGCAACCTCCTCGGCAACGTCGCGCAGTTGCGGGCACGAACGGATGTGAGTTCTGCCGACCGGGTGCTCACCGCCCTGCCGCTCTTCCACGCGCTCGGCCTGACCGGCGGTCTCCTCTTCCCGCTGATCTGCGGCGCGCGGATCGTCATCTATCCGACGCCCCTGCACTACAAGGTCATTCCGGAACTCGCCTACGCCCATCAGGCGACGATCGTGTTCGGCACCGACACCTTCCTCGCGGGCTGGGGACGCCGCGCCGATCCGCAGGACTTCGCCTCGGTGCGGGCCGCGATCGCCGGGGCCGAGCCCGTGAAGCCGTCGACGCGCGCGCTCTGGGTCGACCGGTTCGGCGTTCGCATCCTCGAGGGTTACGGCGCCACCGAGGCGTCGCCGGTCCTGGCGCTGAACACGCCGGCGAGCGACCGGTTCGGCACGGTCGGGCAGTTCCTGCCGGCGATCGAGACCCGCCTCGAGGAGGTGCCGGGCATTCCCGGAGCCAAGCTCTGGGTGCGCGGACCGAACGTGATGCTGGGCTACATGCGCGCCGAGCGGCCCGGCGTGATCGAACCCCTGCAGGACGGCTGGTACGACACCGGCGATGCCGTCTCCGTCGACGCGGAAGGTTTCGTGACGCTCAGCGGGCGCATCAAGCGCTTCGCGAAGATCGGCGGCGAGATGGTCTCGCTGGCGGCCGTCGAACGGCTGGCGGCGCAGACCTGGCCCGACGCCTCGGTCGCCGCCATCGCCCTGCCGGACCGGCGCAAGGGCGAGCGCGTCGTGCTGGCCGTCGCGGGCGCCGATCCCTCGCAGGAGGCGTTGCGCGATCGGGCCCGCGCCGAGGGGCTCGCCGAACTGCTCCTTCCTTCCGAACTGGTCGCGGTGGACGAGATCCCGTTTCTCGCCTCCGGCAAGACGAACTACCCCGAACTGACGCGGCAGCTCGGGGAGCGCGGGGCCTCGCAGGCGGCCTGAGGCGCGAACGGACCGGATCGGATTGGTCGGGGCGGCGAGATTCGAACTCACGACCTACGGCACCCAAAGCCGCCGCGCTACCAGGCTGCGCCACGCCCCGCCAGCCGAGCGTCTAGCCCGGCGGGGGCCGAATGGAAAGGTCGGCTGGCGGGGCGTTCGGCCTTTCGGGCCGAAAGCCGCATTCCACGGGTCGAGGGCGCCCGGTCCTCCGCCGCTTCGCTCCGATCGCTGCCGGGGGGCGACGCGTTCGTCCTGGCTCTACCCGCGAACGCCACCCGGTCGTTCCGAGCCGGGCGAGCCCCGCCTGATCGCCGCGCGCCGCGGAGGCACGGAGGGCCGACGGTGTTGCGGGTACGGGGTCTCAGCCGGGCGGGCCGGGGCGGTAATCGCGGGCGACGAGGCCCTCGCCGTCACCCATAAGCGTCTCGGACCCGGGCACGACGTCGGTGTTCTGCGCCGCGATGGCGAGCCAGCCGGCGTCCCCGCGCCGCAGCACGAAGGTGAGGATGGTGGTGCGGTCGCTTGCGGCGCCGCCCTCGGGCGCGCGCTGACCGCTCAGGCGCATCCGGGCATGGACGATGGCGACATCGCCCATAAGGCGCACCTTGACCCGACCGACGGCGAGGTGGGTGTCGGCGAAGAACGACCCGAGGGCGTAGGCGTGAGAGCCGGCGATGGCCTGCCGATCCTCCCACCAGATCCCGACGACGTTCACGAAATCCGCGTCTGGCGCGAAGAGCGCGCCGATCGCCGTGCCGTCGCGCGCCATCCATGCGGCGCGAAACGCATGCGGGAAGTCCCAGGGGGTCTCGACGCCGCTCACGGGCCAGCGCCTGGCGAGAAGGCGTTCCAACATGCGCGGATCCAGACCATGCTGCCGGCGATAGCCGGACCCGGCGGGGAGCGCCATCCGGCGAACCGAGTCCAGGGCAGATCGCCCTTCATCGCGACGGCCGCATCGCAAGATACATCCGCGAAGACCCTTGGGGGCGCGCGGATGCGTGCCGACCGCATCGGATCGCCCGGCGTCGATCACTTGGGACATGGCGCGATGACATTGCTTTCGGTCTCGCGCAGTGCCTTCCGCGCGACGAAGTTAACCTCTCGACACCCCCCGGCGAAAGCCGGCGCCTGGAGGTCGCGAGCCGCGCCCGCCTGCGCCCCCGTCCTCGCAACCGTGCCGATGCCGGCCGCTCCGATCGATGCCCCAGGCGACGGTGGCGGGGCCCCGGGGCATTGCACCCTCTCGCAAGCAGGACGCGTTCGTCGACGCCGAGGCAAAGCCACCCGCGGCTGATCGCAAGACAGATCATGCTGATCCGGACGCGATCGCGGCACGAATGTCCATTCGGCGCAACCGGCATCGCGGCTGTAGCTGCAGTCCGATCCGGGGGCACGGTGGGGCGAACGAGCCAAACGCCTCGTCCGCCGCAAGCTCCGGCTTCGGTAGGCGTTCCGAAGCCAACCATGCGGGCGCGATCGCGGAGATCGACGCAACTCGGTCCCGATTGCCGGCCCTGACGTAAGTGTCCCGGTGCTGGTTCGCGGGCAGCGCCAGCCGAGCTGACGCGCGGGCGGGGCGTCAGCGCTCGGTCGCGTCCGCGCGGGTCGTCTCGGCCTGGTGCGCGCGCGCCGGCGCCGGCCAGTGCGTCTTGATCCATTCCAGGACGTCGCGCAGCTCGTCCTGGGTGTAGACGTCGCCGAAGCCGGGCATGTCGCTCTCGTAGCCGCCACCCACGACCGCCGCGGTCCCGCGTGTCGTGATGTCGAGGAGCACGCGGTCGGGGTGGTGCCAGGTATGGCCAGTGACGTCGTGGGGCGGCGCCGGCAGACGCCCGTCCGGTCCCGGGATACGCCAGTCTGTCTGGCCCTCGAGCGCCGCGCCGTGGCAGGCCGCGCAGGCTTCGGCATAGATCGCCGCGCCGCGCGAAAGGTCGGGGGTGTAGACTTCGCTGCCGGCGGTCAGGCCCGACCTCCCAACGACGACGACGGCGGTCGCGGCGATCAGCGCGAGCCCCGCGACGACGGGTCGGCGCCTCACAGCCGCACGCCGCGCAGTCGCAGCGCGTTGCCAATTACCGAGACCGAGGAAAGGCTCATCGCCACCGCCGCCAGCATCGGCGAGAGCAGCACGCCGAAGAGGGGGTAGAGAAGGCCGGCCGCCACCGGCACCCCGGCCGAGTTGTAGACGAAGGCGAAGAACAGGTTCTGCCGGATGTTCCGCATCGTGGCCCGGGCCAGGGCGTGCGCGCGGACGATGCCGCGCAGATCGCCCTTGAGGAGGGTCACCCCGGCGCTTTCGACGGCGACGTCGGCGCCCGTTCCCATGGCGATGCCGACATCGGCGGCGGCGAGCGCCGGGGCGTCGTTCACGCCGTCGCCCGCCATGGCGACGGAGCGCCCCCGCGCCGCGAGGTCGGAGATCAGCGCCGCCTTGTCCTCGGGCGAGAGCTCCGCGCGCACCTCATCGATGCCGAGGTCGCGCGCCACCGCCTCGGCCGTGCGACGGCTGTCGCCCGTCGCCATGACGATCCGGAGCCCCGCCGCATGCAGGGCGCGGATGGCCTCGGCCGACGTCGGCTTTATCGGATCGCTGACGGCGATGACGCCAGCCAGCACGCCGTCGCGCGCCAGCAGCATGGCCGTCTTCCCCTCGGCCTGCAGGGCCTCGACGCGCTCCGCCACGCTGCCCGCGCCGATTCCGAGTTCGGCCATCATCGCGGCGTTGCCGAGCGCCGAGGGCACGCCGCCGACTGTGCCGCGGACCCCCTTGCCGGCGACGGCGACGAAGTCGGTCGCGTCGTGCCGGGGCGCCCCGCGCGCTTCGGCCCCGGCGGTGATCGCGTCGGCCAGGGGATGTTCGGAGCCGCGCTCCAGGGCCGCCGCGGCGCCCAGCACCTCGCCCTCGGTCGCGCCGGCGACGGCGACGACGTCGGTCAGGCGGGGCCGCCCCTCGGTCAGGGTGCCGGTCTTGTCGAGGACGAGCGTATCGACCCCCGCCAGCCGCTCCAGCGCCTCGGCGTCGCGGATCAGCACGCCCGCCTGCGCGCCCCGGCCCGTCGCGACCATGATCGACATCGGCGTCGCCAGCCCGAGCGCGCAGGGGCAGGCGATGATGAGGACGCTGACCGCGGCGACGACGGCATAGCCGAGCGCGGGGGCGGGGCCGAGGACCAGCCATGCGGCGAAGGCCAGCGCCGCGGCCGCGATCACCGCCGGGACGAACCAGCCCGCGACGCGGTCGGCCAGCGCCTGGATCGGCGCGCGCGACCGCTGCGCCTCGGCGACCATGGTGACGATGCGGCTGAGGACGGTGTCGGCGCCGACCGCCTCGGCCCGCATGACGAACGAGCCGCTGCGATTGAGCGTGCCGCCCGTCACCGTGTCGCCCGGCATCTTTTCCACCGGAATCGGCTCGCCCGTCAGCATGCTCTCGTCCACCGAGGATCGCCCCTCCGTCAGCGTGCCGTCGACCGGCACCGCCTCGCCCGGGCGGACGCGCAGGGCGTCGCCCTCCCGCACCGCGTCGAGACCGACGTCCTCGTCCCGTCCATCGGCGACGCGTCGCGCCGTCCGCGGGGAGAGGTCCATCAGCGCCCGGATCGCGTCGCCCGTCCGGTCGCGGGCAGCGAGCTCCATGACCTGCCCGAGAAGGACGAGGATGAGGATCACCGCCGCCGCCTCGAAGTAGATCGGCGGCCCGTGCGCCCCCTGCAGCGCCGCGGGAAAGACCCCGGGCAAAAGCAGCGACACGACACTGAACGCGTAGGCGGCGCCTGTGCCGATGGCGATCAGGGTCCACATGTTGAGGTTGCCGGTCGCGATTGACGACCAGCCGCGGCGGAAGAACGGGCGCGCGATCCAGACCACGACGGGCGTCGCCAGCAGGAACTGCAGCCAGCGAACCGAGGCGTGGCCGAACCACTGGGCCCAGGGCAGCCCCAGCATGCCGCCCATCTCGAGCGCCAGCACGCCCAGCGCCAGCGGTGCGCCGATGGCCAGTCGGCGGCGAAAATCGACGAGCTCAGGGTTCGGGCCCGCGTCGGCGGCGGGCACCATCGGCTCGAGCGCCATACCGCAGATGGGGCAGTCGCCCGGCGCCTCCTGCACGATCTCCGGATCCATCGGGCAGGTGTAGAGGGTGCCCGCAGGCGCCGGCGGGGGTGCTGCGCGATCACCCGACCAAGCGGCCGGATCGGCCTCGAACCGCGCATGGCAACGCTCCGAGCAGAAATAGAACCGCTCCCCGCCGTGGCGGGCCACGAAGCGGGCGCTTGCCCGGTCGACCGTCATGCCGCAGACCGGATCGGCCGCTTCGACATACGCGTCGGGATCGCGCCTGAAACGATCTCGGCATCCTCCGTGGCAGAACGCGTAGTCGCGGCCCCGGTGCGTCAGCCGCGGCCTGTCCGCCTGCGGATCGACGGTCATGCCGCAGACCGGATCCCTGAGGGTGGTATCGGCGACGTGGGCTGTGTCTGGCATCAACGGATCCTCCGGTGCCATGCAGATAGGGCTTCCAGCCGCTAGAGGGTCAACACCCGCGGCGCCGCCTTTCTCCCGCCTGCCAGACGGCCGGTGTGCCGTTCACGCGGCGTGTCCGGCGCGGGGCGGGGCCCGGGCTAGAGGACCAGCCGTCCGAGCATCCAGGCGCCCATGCCGAGCATCATCAGGTTCTCGGTCAGCGACACGAAGCCGAGGGGGACGCTGCTGTCGCCCCCGACGCAGGCGCATTTGAGCTCCCGCTTGTCGATGTAGACCGCCTTGAAGACGCTGGCCGCGCCGATCCCCCCGATCAAGAGCGCCACGGGCGCCGCGATCCAGATCAGCGCCCCTGCAAGCATCAGCACGCCGGCGCCGGTCTCGGCGAACGGATAGATGTAGCCGTACCTGACCCAGCGCCGCGCCAGGAGGTCGTAGTTCAGGAACATCGTCGAGAAGCTCTCGACGTCCTTCAGCTTCTGCAGGCCGAGCAGCGTCATCGCGATGGCGACGAACCAGGGCAACGTCATCTGCACGATGAGGGTCCCCCGGGACAGCCAGGTGACCGCCAGCGCCATCAGCGCCGCGACGGCGAAGATCGCGATGACCGGCTGGTAGGTGGTGTCTTCCGCGTTCGGGCCGTCGAGCCCGAAGTGCACGCGGAGGTCATCGTAGCCGCCGACGCGCTCGTCGCCGATCCACGCTTGCGGCGTCGTGTCGACGCCGTGCCTCTCCATGAAGGCGTCCGTTTCCCCGCGGCTGGTGAGGCGGTGATCCTCGACCTCGTAGCCGCGGCTCTCGAGCAGCGCCTTGGACTTCAGCCCGTAAGGGCAGGTGTGCTCGTCCATGTCCATCCGGTAGAGCGTGGCGCCCTGCGCGGTGTCTCTCGGCATCTTCTCCTCCTAGCGTCCGTCGATTTCGGGCGTGGCTCGGGGGCCGCCCCGAAGGTCCGCGATCAGCGCCTTCATCTCGTCGATCTCGAGCCGCTGCGCCGCGATGATCTCGTCGGCGAGCGCCCGGACCCGCGGGTCGCTGATCTCGGCCCGTTCGCTCGTCAGGATGGCGATCGAGTGGTGCGGGATCATCGCCCGCATCCACGAGACGTCCTGCACCGTCGTCTGCGACCTCAGGAGGTAGAGCGACAGCGCGAAGACCGCGACGCTGCCGGCGATGATGACCGCGTTCACGACCGTCCGCCGGTACATCCCCCACATGAACAAGAGCATGATGACCGCCATCGTGGCCCCCATGTAGAGAGCCATGTAGGTGCGGGTCTCGCTGAAGAGAACGTGCTCGAGCGCGTAGGTGTTGAGGTACATGAGCCCGAACATCGTCACCGTCGAGGTCGCGATCATCGCGAGAAAACGGGCATAGCTCATCGGGGTCCTCCTCTCGTCCTTTCGTCCATGAAACCGGGCTCCAGCGCGGGAGGGTTCCAGCGCCGGCTTGACCTTCCTGCGGCTAGAGGGTGCATGTGATAGGTGGAAGGAGGCGCAGGGGATGAACATCGGCAACGCATCGACGCGAAGCGGGCTGCCCACCAAGACGATCCGCTATTACGAGGAGATCGGGCTCGTGCGGCCCGCGCGGTGCCCGAACGGCTATCGTGACTTCAGCGAAGACGACGCACACAAGCTCGCCTTCCTGGCCCGTGCCCGCTCCCTCGGCTTTTCCATCGAGGATTGCCGCACGCTGCTCTCGCTCTACGAGGACCGCGGCCGCGCCAGCGCCAACGTCAAGCGTCTCGCCGAGGATCACGTGGCGCGCATCACCGGCAAGATCGCCGAACTCGAGGCGATGCGTGACACGCTCGAGGACCTCGCCGCCCGTTGCCGGGGCGACGACCGCCCCGATTGCCCCATCCTCGATGACCTCGAAGCCGGGCCGCGACGCGACCCGCGGTCCAAGCGCGGCGTCTAAGCCCGAACGCCGCGGCACCGGCCCCCCACGCCTAGCGTCGGGTCGAACGGATTAACCAAAATCTTGTGGGCAATCGCTCATTTTGTGTTGACCCGACTCGCGCGGCGCGCAAACCTAGTCTCTACCGGCCACCAAGACACCAAATATAGGCGTCACGGCTCGGGGGACGGATATCGGCAGGCGGCCCGCGGTTTCATGCAGGCACCCCAAGACGGTCGTTCGGGCTGTCTGCCGGTATGCGCCGCCCGTCAGACCGGCCGGTACCGCAACGACAGACTGATCGGGGACAGACATGAAGATCGACCGCGCGTTCACGACCGCAGGCAAGGGGCCCTACGACGCGATAGCGTTCACCACCACCGCCTCCGAGATCCGCAACCCCGACGGCAGCGTCGTCTTCCGTCTCGAGAACGTCGAGGTGCCGCAAGGCTGGAGCCAGGTGGCCTCCGACGTCATCGCGCAAAAGTACTTCCGCAAGGCCGGGGTCCCGGCGCGGCTCAGGAAGGTTCCCGAGGAGGGCGTGCCCGAGTTCCTATGGCGCTCGGTGCCCGACGAGCCGGCGCTCGCGGACCTGCCCGAGGATCGGCGCTACGGCGGCGAGACCAGCGCCCGCCAGGTCTTCGACCGGCTCGCCGGCGCGTGGGCGTACTGGGGCTGCAAGGGCGGCTATTTCTCCTCCGACGAGGACGCGCGGGCCTACTACGACGAGATGCGCTGCATGCTCGCGCGGCAGATGGGGGCGCCGAACTCGCCGCAATGGTTCAACACCGGGCTGCACTGGGCCTACGGGATCGACGGGCCGGGGCATCATGGACCTCTGGGTGCGCGAGGCGCGGCTCTTCAAGTACGGCTCGGGGACCGGCACCAACTTCTCGGCGCTGCGCGCCGAGGGCGAAGCCCTGTCGGGCGGCGGCCGCTCCTCGGGCCTGATGGGCTTTCTCAGGATCGGCGACCGCGCGGCCGGCGCCATCAAGTCGGGCGGCACCACGCGGCGCGCGGCCAAGATGGTGATCTGCGACGCCGACCA
>CAYMRW010000042.1:0-499 GCA_964392825.1 uncultured Rhodobacterales bacterium | reverse complement strand
GGCTCGAAGATGCACGAGCAGAAGCTGAACGAGATCTTCGCCGCGATCGGCTGCTGGGACGGGCTGCCCGAGGATGCGGTCGATCCTGCGACGAACGCCGCGCTGAAGACGGCGATCCGTTCCGCTAGGAAGGTCGCGATCCCCGAGACCTACGTGAACCGCGTGCTGCAGTACGCGCGCCAGGGCTACACCGGCATCGAGTTCCCGACCTACGACACCGACTGGGACAGCGAGGCCTACGCCACCGTCTCGGGCCAGAACTCCAACAATTCTGTCCGCGTCACCGACGCCTTCCTGCGCGCCGTCCGCGACGACGCCGAATGGGAGCTGATCCGCCGCACCGACGGCAAGGCGGCCAAGACCGTCCGCGCACGCGACCTCTGGGAGCAGATCGGCCACGCCGCCTGGGCCTGCGCCGATCCGGGCATCCAGTTCCACGACACCGTCAACGACTGGCACACCTGCCCCGAGGACGGGCCGATCCGCGGCTCGAACCCGT
>CAYMRW010000041.1:0-11824 GCA_964392825.1 uncultured Rhodobacterales bacterium | reverse complement strand
CAGAAGATGGAGCATTTCGTCTCCGGCATGCGCAACGTCCGACGCCTTGGAAGGCTGATGGCGCAGGTCGCCGACCTCCAGAAAGCGGTTTCCAAGCTTGGCGGCGAGGCATACATCGGCGGCCGAAGCCGGGAGAACGACGATGGCTGACAGCGTCAGGGACCAGACGGTCGCGATTCTCGCCGAGCAGGCGGTGCTCGAGCCCTCGGACGTCGAGATGGATCAGACGCTGGAGGATCTGGGCATCGACAGCCTCGGCCTCGTCGAGTGCATCTTCGCCATCGAAGAGGCGTTCGACATTCAGGTGCCGTTCAACGCCAACGAGCCCGAGAAGTCGGAGTTCGACATCTCGTCGGTCGCCACCATCGTCGCCGCAGTCGAGGATCTGGTGCGTCGGCAGAAGGGATGAGGCGCGTCGTCATCACCGGCGCCGGCACGATCAACGCGCTCGGCCACGACGTATCCGAGACGCTCCAATCGATGCGCGAGGGGCGCTGCGGCATCGGCGCGCTCGAGATCCGCGACATCGACCGCCTGTCGGTGCAGATCGCCGGGCAGGTGCACGGCTACGACCCCGAAGCACACTTCAACCGCCAGCAGATCGTCCTCTATGACCGCTTCACGCAGTTCACCCTCCTCGCGGCGCGGGAGGCGATCGGCCAGTCGGGGCTGGAGTTCGCGGGACAGCTCGCCGCAGAGGCGGGCGTCGTCCTCGGCACCGCCGGCGGCGGCGTCAACACGTGGGACGACAATTATCGTGCGGTCTACGAGGACAAGAAGAACCGCGTCCATCCCTTCGTCGTGCCGAAACTGATGAACAACGCGGCGGCGAGCCACGTCAGCATGGAGTACAACCTGAAGGGGCCGAGCTTCACCGTGGCGACCGCCTGCGCCAGCTCGAACCACGCGATGGGACAGGCGTTCCAGATGATCCGTTGCGGCATGAGCCGAGTGATGATCACCGGCGGCTCGGAGTCGATGCTGTGCTTCGGCGGCGTGAAGGCATGGGAGGGCCTGCGCGTCATGTCCAAGGACGCCTGCCGGCCGTTCAGCGCCAACCGCAACGGCATGGTGCAGGGCGAGGGCGCCGGCATCTTCGTCTTCGAGGAGCGCGAGCACGCCCGCGCCCGGGGGGCGGAGATCCTGGCCGAGGTGATCGGCTTCGCCATGACCTCGGACGCCTCCGACATCGTCATGCCGTCGAAGCAGGGTGCTGCGCGCGCCATCACCGGGGCGCTCCGCGACGGCCGCATCGACGCCGAGGAGGTGGGCTACATCAACGCCCACGGCACGGGGACGACCGCCAACGACAAGACCGAATGCGCCGCCGTCGCCGACGCCCTCGGCGCCCATGCCGACGCGACGATGATCTCGTCGACCAAGTCGATGCATGGCCACCTGATCGGCGGCACCGGCGCCGTCGAGCTGCTCGCCTGCATCATGGCCGTGCGGGAGGGCACGATCGCCCCCACCATCGGCTACGACGAGCCCGACCCCGAATGCGCGCTCGACGTCGTGCCGAACGTCGCGCGCGAGGCGCAGGTCGAGGTGGCGCTGTCGAACGCCTTCGCGTTCGGCGGGTTCAACGCGGTCCTCGCCCTGCGCCGCGCCTGAGCTACTCCGCGTTGGCGGAGGCCACGGCCTCGTAGCCGGCGGTGAACCCGGTCAGCGAGACGCTCAACGCGACGGTCTGATCGGGGGCGGCCACTGGCCGGATCGCCAGTTGCGCCTCGCGGCCGCGACGGAAGCTGACGATGTCCTCGGCGGTGAAGCCCACCCGGCTGAAGCAGCCGATGGCCGAGCACCAGCTGAACGGATACCGCCTGACCGCGCCCTCGTCGACGCGAAGTCCGACTTGCGCCGTGAGCAGCGTCTCGAGCGGCGTGATGATCGTGGCGCCGGCCACGGCCTCGCCCTCGGGCTCTGGCAGGGGGAAGATGCTGATCTCGGCGACGTTGTTGCCCTCTCCGTCCTCGAGGAGCTGGTAGAGCTGGCACGGATCGTTGCCGGTCTCGGTGCGAACGCAGCGCACGTCCCAGTCGCCATGCTCTTCCTGGATGTAGGTCTGCCCGACCTCGGCCTGCTCCTCGCCCATGGCGAGACCGAGCGGCGCCTCGGGCATCGCCGCCTCGCCGGTCCCCGCGGCGCCGCCCTCGACGTCGTCTGCCGTGTCGGCCGTCGTCGCTTCCGTCGTCTCGTTCGTCGTCGCCTCGGCCTCCGCGGGGGCGTCTGCATCAACCGCCGGGGCGGTTTCCTGCCCCCCGTCCGTGGCCTCCTGCGCCGACACGCCGGCGCCGGCGCCGGCGAGCGCCGACGCAAGAATCATCGCGGCCATCGATTTGCTCAATTGGGGCATCGCTCCCTTCCCGCCTTCAGTGCATATGACGGCCCGCCTCTAGCATGGCGGTTGCGGGGTGTCAGGGGTCGTCGTCGCGAGGAACGACGGCAGCAAAAAGGGCCCTCCCGAGGGGGCCCTTTTCGCGACTTCAACTCCCTGCCGGACTGGCCGACTATGTCATTGGAGCGGACGCTAGGCGATGTGCTGCGGTAAATCAAGCGCTCTGGCAAGTCGCGGGGCCGCCAAGAAAAAAGGCTGCGCCCGAGGGCGCAGCCAGTCAGTCAGGGAGGAAGTCAGTCCGGCCCTGGGGGAGGACCGAACGCCATGCACTCTGGCCCATGATGGTTAAGGAAGTACTGTACGCGGGGAATTTCGTCGGGAGGGAAACCGAACCATGCATCAGGGCGTGTTCGTCGGCGGCGGCGGGGAAGGCTATGGTACGCCCCAGGACCTGCTTCTGCGCTATGCCAACCGCCACGGCCTGATCGCGGGCGCGACGGGCACCGGCAAGACCGTGACGCTGCAGATCCTGGCCGAGGGGCTGTCCGCCGCGGGCATCCCGGTGATCCTCGCCGACGTGAAGGGCGACCTCGCCGGCCTGTCGCGCCCCGGATCGCCCGAGGCGGGGACCGACGGGCCGTTCCGCGAGCGTGCCCGGACGATCGGCTTCGACCTCGTCTATTCGGCGTATCCCGTGACCTTCTGGGACGTCTTCGGCGAGGCGGGGCATCCGATGCGGACCACCATGTCCGAGATCGGCCCCTTGCTGCTGGCGCGCCTGCTCGAACTGAACGACGTGCAGGAGGGGGTCCTGAACGTCGTCTTCCGCGTCGCCGACGAGGAGGGGATGGCGCTCCTAGACCTCGCCGACCTGCGCGCAATGCTGGCCTGGGTCAGCGAAAACCGGGAGACGCTGTCGCTCACCTACGGCAACATCGCCACGGCATCCGTCGGGGCGATCCAGCGCAAGCTCCTGGTGCTGGAGGAGCAGGGGGGCGACCGCCTCTTCGGCGAGCCGGCGCTTGTCCTCAGCGACCTTCTGGCCGTGGACGAGGCGGGTCGGGGGCGGATCAACGTCATCGCAGCCGAGCGCCTTATTAATGCGCCGCGGCTCTACGCGACGTTCCTGATGTGGCTTCTCTCCGAACTCTTCGAGGAACTTCCCGAGGCGGGCGACGTCGAGAAGCCCCGCCTCGTCTTCTTCTTCGACGAGGCGCACATCCTCTTCGACGACGCGCCGAAGGCCCTCGTCGACAAGGTCGAGCAGGTGGCGCGGCTGATCCGCTCCAAGGGCGTCGGCGTCTATTTCGTCACGCAGGAGCCCGCGGACGTGCCGGGCGACATCCTGGGTCAGCTCGGCAACCGCATCCAGCACGCGCTGCGCGCCTTCACCGCCGAGGACCGGCGCGAGCTCAAGCGCGCGGCCGAGACGTATCGCGACAATCCGCGCTTCGATATCGCTGAGGCCATCGCCGAGGTCGGCACGGGCGAGGCAGTGACCTCGTTCCTCGTCGAGAAGGGGGCCCCGGGAATCGCCGAGCGCACCCTGGTGCGGCCGCCGGCCTCGCGTCTCGGCACGATCACATCCGAGGAGCGGGCGGCGACGCTTGCCGCCTCGCCCGTCGCGGGCAAGTACGAGGCCGCGGTCGACCGCGAGAGCGCGCACGAGATCCTCGCGGGCCGGGCGTCGAGCGCCGCCTCCCAGGCCGAGGCGATGGAGGCCGATCTGGCCGCCCGGGCCGAGGCCGAGGCGCGGGCGGCGGAAGCCGAGCGGGTGATCGAGGAGTTCCGGCGTGCGCGCCGCTACCGGGCGCCGGAGCCGGAACCGCCAACCCGCCCCGCACCGCGGCGCGGCGAAGGCCTCGGCGAGGCGGTCACCGAGGTCGTGATCAAGGAACTGAAGGGAACGACGGGCAAACGCATCGTCCGCGGCATCCTCGGCAACCTGTTCAGGGGCCGCTGACCTCGTCCAGCAGATCGCGGCAGGCGTCCTCCGCCCCGCCGGCGACGTCTTCCGCCAGCACCCGCTCGAGTTCGGGCGCGAGCGCCTCGACGACGCCGGCGAGACTGCCGGCATATTCCGAGAGCCGCACGTCGCTCGCCTTGGCCCTGCATTCGGCAAGGTCGATCGTGACTTCGGCCGCGATGCGGACGGACGCGTCGCCTGCGAAGAGGGCATCGTCCGGCGTCCGGCAGGCGATGCGTCCGCTGAGGCTCAGCGACGCCGTCGCGGGCAGAAGGGTGATCGTCGCGCGCTCGAGCGCGGCCTCGTCCGTCTGGCTGATGCCGGGCAACTCGGCGCAGGGATCCGCGGCCAGGAGCCGCTCGTCGATCGGGCCCGCATACGCCGGGCTGGCCACGATGCCGATCAGGGCAAGCCGCCTCAAGCGGGCACGCCCTCGGCCAGCGCCGCCACGAAGGCCTCGGTATCCTCGTCCGTGGCCGACCAGTCGGTCACCAGTCGCGCGGTCAGGTGTTCGTCGCCGGGCCCGTCGAGTACGCCGTCCCAGAGGTAGTAGCGCGCCCCGGCCGCGTGCAGCCGCCGATGCGCGGCGCGAGACCAGTCGGCGAAGATCATGTTGGCGCGCGGGTCGCCGTGGATGCGTATGTCGGGCCGCTGCCGGAGCGATCTCAGCAACCGCGCCGCGGCGCCGTTGGCGTTTCCGGCCAGCTCGAGCCACAGATCGTCGGTCAGGTACGCGGCCATCTGTGCCGCGAGATACCGATGCTTGGAGAAGAGATGCGCGCCGCGCTTGCGCCGGAGCTCGAACTCCCAGGCGTGCGACGGGTCGAAGAGGATCACCGCCTCGACACCCAAAAGCCCGTTCTTCGTTCCGCCGAAGCTAACGGCATCGACGCCCGCCTTCCAGGTCATCTCGGCGGGCGAGCAGCCGAGCGCCACGAGGGCGTTCGCGAACCGCGCCCCGTCCATGTGCAACGACAGGCCGAAGCGCCGGGCGACATCGCCCACAGCCGCGATCGTCTCCAGATCGTAGACCGCGCCGCGCTCCGTCGCCTGGGTGATCGTGATGGGCCCGCGCTGGGGCCCGTGGACGCCGCGTGCCTCCTCGACCTCGATCCTGCGCGCCAGGGCATCGGGGTCGATGACGCCATGCGCGTGCGGCACCAGCGTCAGCTTGGCGCCGCCCGTGAAGAATTCGGGGGCGTTGCACTCGTCCTCGTGGACGTGCGCCACCTCCGAGCAGAACACCGTCTGCCAGGGCTGGCCCAGCGTCGCGAGGATCAGGCTGTTGGCGGCGGTGCCCGTGGCGACGAGGAGGACGGCCGCCTCCGGCGCCTCGAACGCTGCACGGATTGCGGCGCGCGCCTCCTGCATCAGCGGGTCGGCGCCGTAGGGCATGGCGTGGCCCTCGTTCGCGCGGGTCAGCGCCTCCAGCACCCGGGGATGCACCGGACCCGTGTTGTCGGACGCGAAGTTCATGTGGGCTCCTCGATGATGTGCTCCTCCCACTCCTCCTCGTCGACCTCGAACTCGGGGATGGTCCGGCCGCGCAGCGAGATCCCCGCCGCATGGACGCTCTCCGGCGTGCCCGAGACGAGCGGATGCCAGTCCCGCAGGCCTTTGCCCTCGGCGAGCAGGCGATAGGCGCAGGTCTCGGGCATCCAGTAGGCGTTCTGACGGATGTTGCCGCGTGTCAGCACGACGCAGTCGGGTACGAAGGTCTTGCGCGCGGCATACTGCGTGCATCGGCAGGTCCGGTCATCGAGCAGCCGGCAGGCGATGCGGGTGAACGCCACCTCCTGCGTGTCGGGGTCCTCGAGCTTGTGCAGGCAGCACTTGCCGCAGCCGTCGCAGAGCGCCTCCCATTCCTGTGGCGACATGTCCTCGAGCGCGACCCGCTCCCAGTATCGCTGTCGCAGGCCCTCCCGCGGGATCGGGTCGGTGACGGGACGCGGCCGCCGGGCTCGGCGCGGACGGCTCATGCGGCGAGGATCTCGCGCGCCCGGGCGCTGTCGTCGTGCATCTGATCGATCAGGGCGCCGAGCGTGTCGAACCGCTCCTCGGGGCGGAGGAACTCGACGAGCGCGACCGACAACCGCTCGTCGTAGAGGTCGCCCGCGAAATCGAAGAGGTGCACCTCGAGATTGGGGTGGATGCCGTCGAAGGTCGGGCGGATCCCGACCGAGGCAACCCCGTGACGCGCGCCCTGATGCGGTCCCGTCAGCACGTCGACCTCGGTGGCGTAGACGCCGAAGCGGGGCGGATGCAGCCGTCCGAGCGACAGGTTCGCCGTCGGATAGCCGAGGTCCCGGCCGCGCTTGTCGCCGTGCAGGACCTCGCCCTCGATCCGGTGCAGATGGCCGAGAAGCCGTGCCGCCTCCCGCGGGTCGCCTTCGGCCAGCGCCGCCCGGATGCGCGTCGACGAGACCTCGCCGTCGAACTGCACGAGATCGGCCACGGTGACGTCGAACCCGAAGCGCGCGCCGAGGTCCAGAAGCGTCCCGGCGTCCCCGTCCCGTCCCTTGCCGAAGTGGAAGTCGCGCCCGACGACGACGTGGCGAAGGCCCAGGCCGCGGGCGACGACGTCGCGTGCGAACGCCTCTGCCGGCAGGGGCGCGATCTCCTCGAAGGACAGCTCGTAAACGATGCCGACGCCCATCTTTTCCAGGCGCGACATCTTCGCCTCGGGGGTCATCAGACGAAACGGCGGACTGTCGGGCGCGAAGTGCTCGCGCGGGTGCGGCTCGAACGTCACGACCCCGTGCAGGGTGCCGGGCCGGCGGGCCTGCGCGATGACCGCCTGATGGCCGCGATGCACGCCGTCGAAGTTCCCGATCGCGGCGCTTGCCCCGCGATCCTCGCCCTCGGCGCGGATGGTCCGGACGATGCGCATGGGCTCAGCCGATAGCCTCGGCACCGGCGCGGCGCAAGCGGGCTTCAGTCGAACTTGCGGCTGGGCGCGAGGACCAGCGCTTCGCCCTTGAGGACGACCGTTTCTCCGACGCGCGCGACCGTTTCGAGCGTCACGCGACGCTTCGCGTGATCGACGGAGAGAACGGTAACGTCGACACGCACCGGGTCGCCCGGACGGACCGGGGCCATGAACTTCAGCGTCTGGCCGAGATAGACCGTGCCATGGCCGGGAAGCTGCTCGCCGATGACGGCCGAGATCAGGCCCGCCGTGAGCATCCCGTGGGCGATGCGCCCTTCGAAGATGGTGTCGAGCGCGTAGGCGTCGTCGAGATGCACCGGATTGCGGTCGGTCGAAACCTCGGCGAAGAGCTCGATATCATGGTCCGTCACGATCTTGGTCAGGTGACGGGACATCCCGATCTCGATGTCCTCGATGCAGATCGTGCCGGCGACCGTGTTGTCGAGCATTCCGCCCTCGGGAAACGAAGCGGGGCCTGAGCGCCCCGTTCGCGCAACATTATTGCTTTGGCGACCGTCCGGTCAAGAGCGGCGTCAGCGGAGACGTCCGATGGCGAAGGTCGGCGACAGCCGGTGCGCCGAGAGATGCCGCGCCAGCGCATCTGCATCCGGGTCCCGCGCGGTACGCGTGATCGCGACGTCGAGGCCGCCGGTCACGTAGACGACGTCGAGGTCCTCGCCGACGGCACCCGCGACGTCGGTCAGGATGCCGTCGCCGATGGCGAGGATGGCGTCGTCGGGCGCGCCGCCGACCTCCTCGAGCCGCCGTCTCGCGAGATCGTAGATCGGCGGATGCGGCTTGCCGAAGTAGAGCGACCGCCCGCCGATCTGCGTATAGATCTCGGCGATGGCCCCGGCGCACCATTCCCGCGTCTCGCCGCGGTCGACGACGATGTCCGGATTGGCGCAGAGAAGCGGCAGGCCGCGCTCGCGCGCGACAAGCAGCTCCGGGCGGTGCACCGCCGGGTCGACGTGGGGGTCCCGCGGTCCGGTGCAGGCGATGCCCTCGGCCTCGTCGAGGCTCACGCGGTGAATGTCGACGGGCGCCTCGAGGATGTGCAGCGGCTCGAAGAAGCCCTCATCGTGGGCAGGGCCCAGGTGCCAGACCCGGCGGCCGATCTCGCCACGATAGAGCGCCATGCGGGCGCTGTCGCCGGACGTCGCGATCGTGTCCCAGCAATCGCCGGCGACGCCGATCCGCTCGAGCTGCCGCTCCACGTCGCCGCGCGGCCGCGGCGCGTTGGTGACGAGCACGACGCGCCCGCCGTCGGCACGGTAGCACTGCAGGGCCGCGACCGCCTCAGGGAACGGACGCAGACCGTCGTGCAGGCAACCCCAGAGATCGCAGAACAGAGCGTCGTAGCGATCCGATACGTCGGCGAGGGCGCTGATGACCTGGGTCACGGTCCGCGCCGCCGTCCGCGCCGGGTCGACCCGGCGGCCTGACCGCGCGTCATACCCGGATGGCGGGGATGATCTGCTTCTTTCGGCTCATGATGCCGGGCAGGACCACCTGGTCGCCGTCGGGCCGCGCGCCGAAGCTCTTCTCGGCGATGCTGCGGGCACGGTCGGACGCGAGGAGAAGCGTCGCCTCCTCCTTCAGGATGTCGATGACGAACAGGAGGACCTCGTCGAGCCCCTCGTCCTGCGCAAGGTGGGGCATGGCCTCGAGCAGTTCCGCCTTCCGCGAGAGGACGGTCGCGGGCGCCGTCGACTCGAGGACCGAGATGCGCAGTTTCGTCCCCTCGATCTCGTACTCCTTGCTGTCCATCCGCAGGAGATCGGCCGCGGAAAAGGCAGAGACATCCGACTTGGCCGCGAACATCTCGGCGGCGTAGCCGGAGATGTCGACGCCGAGCTCGCCCGCGAGCTTCTCCGCCAGGGACTTGTCCGTGTCGGTCGTCGTGGGCGACCTGAACTCGAGCGTGTCGGACAGGATGCACGAGAGCATGAGCCCCCTGATCTCGTCCGGCATCCGCTCGGCGTCGTCGCCCATGAGCTGATGCATGATCGTCGCCGTGCAGGCGAGCGGGCGGACCGTCACCGCGATCGGCGTCCGCGTCTTCAGGCCCCCCTGGATCAGGTGGTGGTCGATGATCTCGATCACCTGCGCGTCGTTGATCGAGGGCGGCAGCTCGTGGACGTTGTTGGTGTCGACGATCACGCACCGATCGTCCTCGGTCACGTCGCCGATGATCTCGGGTTGCGCGAAGCCCCAGCGATCGAGGACGAACGCGGCCTCGGTGTTCGGCGTGCCGAGCAGGACGGCTTCCGCCGGGGTCCCGCGCATCTCGGTAAGGTACCACGCCCAGATCAGCGGCGAGCCGGTCGAGTCGGTGTCGGGAGAGCTGTGGCCGAAGACCTTGATCGTCATGGGGCGAGTGATCCCTCTTGGCTGGCGGACGGCGGCCTTCTAGCGGCGGCCGCCAGGGTTGTCACGCCGCCTCTTGACGGGTGGCGCGCCCCCCACGATGTGAGGTCTCGCCCCACGGTCGGACCCGCGCGTGGGCGCGCTGACGACGGGTCCGGGGTAGCTCGCCGATGACCGTCGTCCTGATCCTCGCGGGCTTCGTGGCCCTCGTCGCCGGAGGGGAGCTCCTGGTGCGGGGCGCGGTCGGTGCCGCCCGTCGCGCGCGCGTGTCGCCCATGCTCATCGGGCTGACGCTTGTGGGCTTCGGCACGTCGACGCCGGAACTCGTCACCAGCCTGCAGGCGGCCTTCGCCGGAGCGCCCGGGATCGCGGTCGGCAACGTCGTCGGCAGCAACATCTGCAACGTCCTCCTGATCCTCGGCGTCGCCGCGGCGGTCGCCCCGATAGCCGTACGGCAGGCCGAGATCCGGCGCGACGGGGCCGCCGTGGTGCTGGCCACCGCGTTCGCAATGGCGCTCATGCTGCGCGGATCGCTCGGCCCGGTCGCGGGGGCGGCGCTCGTGGCGGGGCTCGCGGCCTACCTCGTCCTCGCGCTGAAAACGACGCCGCGGATGCCCGACACCGGAGACGTGCCGCCGCCCCTCGGGCGTTCTCTCGGCCAGTTCGCGGTCGGCCTCGCGCTAACGGTTTTCGGGGCGCGGATGCTGGTCTCGGGCGCGATCGACGCGGCGGCTTCGCTCGGCGTCAGCGAGGCGGTGATCGGCCTGACCATCGTGGCCGTCGGCACGTCGCTGCCCGAGCTCGTCACCTCGGTGGTCGCTGCCCGCAGGGGAGCTTCCGACGTGGCCCTGGGCAACATCCTCGGAAGCAACATCTTCAACATGCTGGGCATTCTCGGCGCGACCGCGCTGGCGCGAACCATCCCGGTACCGGAGGCCATACTGGACTTCGACGTCTGGGTGATGGCGGCGGCGACGGTGGCGCTCGTCCTCGTCGCGGTGACCGGGTGGCGGATCACCCGGGGCGAGGGCGTGGCGCTGTTGGCCGCCTACGGCGGCTACCTCGCATGGCTGGTGGCCACGGCGTAGCGGCCCGCCCCTGTGGGGGGGCGGGCCGCAGGCGCCGTCAGCGCGGCACGCGGACGATGTCGATGCGACCGCCGACGGCCAGGAAGTGAGTGGCCGCCGCGACGTGGTGGCGGCGCTCGCGTGCCTCGCGCAGTTGCTCGTGGGCCGGCCATTCGGGACCGGCGTCGCGGGCGACTGACGGCCTGGGGCGCATGCCGAGCCAGGCGAAGGCGCGGGCCAGACCGGCCGCGCGCAGGGATACGGGTGTCATCGGGGTTCTCGTGCTGCAGAAGGGCTTCGACGCCGGCCGATGCCGGCATGGAGGGCGATGCCGTCAGGCTGGGGTGCTGATCCTGTTCGTCATCGACGTACCTCCATCGCCACGTTCTGCGATGCGCCGCACATACCCGAATCACCCGCCGTCTGTCCATCGGAAAGAAGCTGCGAAGCAAACGTTACCGCACCCCCGTGACCGCTTGACACGGCCGCTCGGGATTTCTACTTCGGCGTCGTTGGCACTCTCCACGGATGAGTGCCAACGGGAGCGACAGCAAGCGAAGGAAAGCGAGAGATGACATTCAAGCCGCTGCACGATCGTGTTCTGGTCCGTCGCGTCGAGGGCGACGAGAAGACCAAGGGCGGTCTGATCATCCCCGACAGCGCCAAGGAGAAGCCGGCCGAGGGTGAGGTCATCGCCTGCGGCGAGGGCGCCCGCAAGGACTCGGGCGAGCTCATCGACATGGGCGTGAAGCCCGGCGACCGCATCCTGTTCGGCAAGTGGTCGGGCACCGAGGTGACGCTCGACGGCGAGGAACTGCTCATCATGAAGGAGAGCGACATCCTCGGCATCATCGAGGGATCGAACGCCGCCGCGAAGGCCGCCTGATCCGAACCGCCCGCCAAAATTTCAAGTATTGAGAGGAGCTAGTCAGGAATGTCTGCCAAGGACGTGAAGTTCGAGACCGACGCCCGCAACCGCATGCTGAAGGGCGTCAACACGCTCGCCAACGCGGTCAAGGTGACGCTGGGCCCCAAGGGCCGGAACGTGGTCATCGACAAGAGCTTCGGCGCGCCCCGCATCACCAAGGACGGTGTGACGGTCGCCAAGGAGATCGAGCTCGAGGACAAGTTCGAGAACATGGGCGCGCAGATGG
>CAYMRW010000040.1:3846-12186 GCA_964392825.1 uncultured Rhodobacterales bacterium | reverse complement strand
ACAAGGTCGTGACCATCCGCGGCGAAGACATCGCGCCCGTCGTCACCTGGGGCACCTCGCCCGAGGACGTGCTGCCGATCGACGGCGTCGTCCCCGACCCCGGGAGCTTCTCGGGCGGCAAGGTCGCCGCCGCCCGCCGCTCGCTCGAGTACATGGGGCTGACCCCGGGCACGCGCCTCCGCGACGTCGAGATCGACGCGGTGTTCATCGGCTCGTGCACCAACGGCCGGATCGAGGATCTCCGCGCCGCCGCGGGCGTGCTGCGCGGCCGACGCGTGCGCGACGGGCTGCGCGCCATGGTCGTGCCCGGCTCGGGCCTCGTCCGCGAGCAGGCCGAGGCCGAGGGGCTGGCCGACATCTTCCGCGCCGCCGGGTTCGAGTGGCGCCTGGCCGGATGCTCGATGTGCCTGGCCATGAACCCCGACCAACTCGCCCCGGGAGAGCGCTGCGCGGCGACGTCGAACCGTAACTTCGAGGGCCGGCAGGGGCGGGGCGGCCGCACCCACCTGATGAGCCCGGCGATGGCGGCGGCGGCGGCGATCACCGGGCGCCTGACCGACGTGCGCGAGCTGGATCTGGAGGACGCGGCATGAAGCCCTGGGTGAAGTGGATGGTTCTCGGGGTCCTCTCGGTCCTCTTCGGCCTCTTCTGCCTCGGCAACGCCGTCGCCGCGTCGATGGCGGTCACCACCGTGACCGGCGCGCTCCTGCTCGTCGCCGGCGTGTTCCAGATCGCGGCCGGGTTCGGCGACGCGGGCTTCGGATCGAAGGCGATGTCGTTCCTGCTCGGCGCGCTTCTGGCCTTCCTCGGCATCTCGTTCCTCTTCAACCCGCTTCAGGGAATGATTTCGCTCGCGCTCCTCGTCACCATCCTGCTCGCCGCGAACGGCATGGTGCGGCTGGTGCTGGCGTTCCGCATGCGCGCGACGCGGTTCTTCTGGCCGATGCTGATCTCCGGCGCGCTCTCGGTCCTGCTCGCCATGTACATCCTCGCGAACTTCGCGACCGCCTCGGTGACGCTCCTCGGGATCCTTCTCGGCGTCGAGCTTCTGTTCAACGGCGCCGGCCTCATCGCGCTGGCGTTCTTCCTGCGCAGCGCGCGACCCACGGCCTGAGGAGGGCGGACGATGGACAAGTTCACCAGGCTGACCGGGGTGGCGGCGCCGCTGCCGATGATGAACGTCGACACCGACATGATCATCCCCAAGCAGTTCCTAAAGACGATTGCGCGCACCGGGCTCGGCCGGAACCTCTTCGACGAGATGCGCTACGACGACGACGGCCGCGAGAACCCAAACTTCGTGCTCAACAGGGCGGCCTACCGCGACGCCACGATCCTGGTCGCCGGCGACAACTTCGGCTGCGGGTCGAGCCGGGAGCACGCGCCCTGGGCGCTCCTCGACTTCGGCATCCGCTGCGTCGTCGCGCCGTCCTTCGCCGACATCTTCTACAACAACTGCTTCAAGAACGGGATCCTCCCCATCGCCCTGCCGCAGGAGGAGGTGGACAAGCTGATGGACGACGCCGAGCGCGGCGCCAACGCCACCATCACCGTCGACCTCGAGCGGCAGGAGATCACCGGCCCCGACGGCGGCACCATCCGCTTCGAGGTCGACCCGTGGCGCAAGCACTGCCTGCTGAACGGCCTCGACGACATCGCGCTAACGCTCGAGAAGGCGCCGGCCATCGACACCTTCGAGGCCCGGATGGGGACCGAACGGCCCTGGGTCTGATCCGCGTCGCAGCGCTGGTCATCGCGCTCGCTGGACCGGCGCAGGCGGAACCCTTTCGCATCGCCGTCTACAATGTGGAGTTGGCGCGCGACGGACCCGGCCTTCTGCTGCGCGACATCCGCGACGGCGATCCGCAAGTTGCTGCGGTCACGAGGATCGTGGCGCATGTCGATCCCGACATCCTGCTGCTGATCGGCGTCGACTGGGACCTCGAAGGTCATGCGCTCGACGCCCTCGCCGAGGGGTTCGCCGAGGCGGGCAGCGCCTATCCCCACCGGTTCGCCGCGCGGCCGAACGCGGGGCTGGCGACCGGGCTCGACCTCGACCGCGACGGCTATCTGGGCGATGCGACCGACGCGCAGGGCTACGGGCGCTTCTCGGGCCAGGGGGGGATGGCGCTCCTGTCGAGGTTCCCGATCGGAGAGGACGCCCGCGATTTCTCGGACCTGCTCTGGCGCGATCTGCCCGGCGCGACGCTGCCCGAGATCGACGGGGCGCCGTTCCTACCGACCGAGGTGCTGGACGTGCAGCGCCTCGCGTCCTCGGGGCACTGGGACGTTCCGGTGGTCCTGCCCTCGGGGCAGGAGGTTCGGCTCTGGGCGTTCCACGCGACGCCGCCGGTCTTCGACGGCCCCGAGGACCGCAACGGGTTGCGCAACCGCGACGAGGCGCGGTTCTGGCTCGCCTATCTCGACGGCCGGATCGGCGCGCGGCCCGAGGCGCCGTTTGTGCTCGTGGGCGACGCAAACCTCGACCCGGTCGACGGCGACGGCCTTCCCGACGCGCTCGACGCGCTTCTCTCGGACCCCCGGCTGCAGGATCCCGAGCCCCGCAGCAGCGGAGCGGCGACCGCCGCCGAGATGCAGGGAGGCGCGAACGCGGGGCATGCCGGCGACCCCGCGCTAGACACCGCCGACTGGGGGGACGACCCGGGCGGGCCGGGCAACCTGAGGGTCGACTACATCCTGCCCTCGAGCGCGTTCGACGTGCTCGACAGCGGCGTGTTCTGGCCCGGGCCCGATGCGGCCGAGGCGGCCCTGCTCGGCGAGGGCGAGGCACGCGCCTCGCGCCACCACCTCGTCTGGATGGACCTGGACCTGCCATGAACTGCGTCTTCTGATCGACCCCGTCAGCGCAGCGACAGCGCTGCGCTCATGCCGTCGACGACGTTCACCACGCTCGGGTCCCGGCATTCGAGCCGGATCGACGCGGCCAGGGCATCCGCCGCGCCGTGTGCCTGGTAATCCTCGACGCATGCCAGCGCCGCACCGCATTCGAGCACCGCGCCGATCCCCTCGTCCCGGGCCGCCTTCTGGATGGAGGACACGATCTCGCTGCCAATCTGCATGCCGCCTTGAAACTCGAGGGCCGCGACAACCCTCGACGGCACGATGGCGGCACAGTCGGAACCGGCCTCTCCCGAGGCGAGCGTCTCAAGGAAGCTCTGGGCGTAGACCACTCGAACGATCTTGGTGAAAGGACGCAGTTCCTCGAAGGCATCCTGAGCCAGGCTGAGCGCCCGCGCTTCGTCTGCCGTCTCGTAGGCCTCGCCGGCCTCCTCGAAGAAGCCGAGGATTTCTGGCTCGTTGAAACCGCGAGCGAAAGGCGATGCGGGAGCCGAACGAGCGTCGCCGACGGCGCCCAGAAGAAGAACGGTTATGGCCACGCCAAAGGCGGCCGTCATTCGGACCGACCGTGGCGATCTCGTGGATCCGTACCGAAACGGAAATGCGGGTCGATATCCAGAACTGCCGATGAGCATTACCGTCTTCTCCTCCTCATCCAATCGTCCTTACAGGCAATGACGGCTATCGCGATCTCGAACCGTGTCAATGCGGAGGCATCCGAATTGCCGGACCCCCTCGCCCGAACTCGGGGCTTCTTGACCGGTCGCCGGGCGGCAGATACGCCGCCTCGGCGCAATTCGAGGAGACACCGCCCATGACCCGCTCGCTGCTCATCCTGCCCGGCGACGGGATCGGCCCGGAGGTCATGGCGGAGGTCCGCAAGGTCATCGACTGGGCCGGGACGCATGGGTTTGCGTTCGACGTCGAGGAGGATCTGGTCGGCGGGGCCGCCTACGACACGCACGGGACGCCGCTGACGGACGCGACGATGGCGCGGGCCGAGGCCGCCGACGCGGTGCTGCTCGGAGCGGTCGGCGGGCCGAAGTGGGACAACCTCGACTTCTCGGTCAAGCCGGAGCGCGGCCTGCTCAGGCTGCGGAAGGACCTGGATCTGTTTGCCAACCTGCGCCCGGCGCAGTGCTTCGACGCGCTCGCAGACTTCTCGTCCCTGAAGCGGGACGTCGTCGCCGGGCTCGACATCGTGATCGTGCGCGAGCTGACCTCGGGGGTCTATTTCGGCGAGCCCCGCGGGATACGCCGCGAGGGCAACGAGCGCGTCGGCATCAACACGCAGCGCTACACCGAGAGCGAGATCGCCCGGGTCGCGCGCGTCGCCTTCGACCTCGCTCGCAAGCGCCAGGGCAAGGTCTGCTCGATGGAGAAGGCCAACGTCATGGAGTCGGGCGTGCTCTGGCGCGAGGTCGTGACCGAGGTGCACGCGGCCGACTACCCCGACGTCGATCTCAGCCACATGTACGCCGACGCCGGCGCCATGCAGCTGACCCGCTGGCCCAAGCAGTTCGACGTCATCGTCACCGACAACCTCTTCGGCGACCTCCTGTCGGACCTCGCGGCGATGCTGACGGGCAGCCTCGGGATGCTGCCGTCGGCGAGCCTCGGGGCGCCGCAGCCGAACGGCCGGCCGAAAGCGCTCTACGAGCCGGTGCACGGCTCGGCCCCCGACATCGCGGGACAGGGCAAGGCGAATCCGATCGCCTGCATCCTCTCCTTCGCGATGGCGCTCCGCTACTCCTTCGACGCAGGCGCCGCCGCCGATCGCGTCGAGGCCGCGGTCGAGCGCGTGCTCGCCGATGGCCTTCGCACCGCCGACCTGCTCGGGCCGGAGGGCGGCGGTGCCGTGTCGACGTCCGAGATGGGCGACGCCATCGTCTCGGCGCTTTCGCACTGATCCCAGGTCTTGGCGCCCGGGCTCGATCGCCGTATCACCTTGCCCAAACGGGAACGCTTCTGGAGTAACACAACTGGGAGGGTCAAACGTTCGCGGCGCGCTCCTGGCCGTCGGGGCCTACGCGGTCTTCGCCACGCACGACGTGTTCGTGAAGATACTGGGCGGCAGCTACTCGGCGTTCCAGATCATCTTCTTCGGCACGCTCTTCAACTTTCCGCTCGTCACGCTGATGCTGATGCGGGACCCGACCTCGGGGAACCTGCGGCCCAGGCACCCGTGGTGGACGCTTCTGCGGACGGCGGCGGGCGTCGCCACCGGGGCGTCGGCGTTCTACGCCTTCTCGGCGCTGCCGCTGGCGCAGGTCTACGCGATCCTCTTCGCCGCCCCGCTCCTGATCACGCTCCTGGCCATCCCGATCCTGGGCGAACGGGTGGGCCCTTGGCGCGGCGGCGCGGTCGCCGTGGGCCTTCTCGGCGTGCTGGTCGTGCTGAGACCCGGCGCCACCGAGTTCACCCCGGGCCATCTGGCCGCGCTCGCCGCGGCGGTCTGCGGCGCCACGGGCTCGATCATCGTCCGCAAGATCGGCCGCGACGAACGCGACGCCGTCCTGCTTCTCTACCCAATGGTCGCGAACTTCGTGCTGATGGCCTGCATCCTGCCCTTCGTCTACCGCCCGATGCCGGCCGAGCATCTCGGCTTCCTCGGGGTCGTCGCGCTCTGCGGCTTCGTCGGCGGCCTTCTGACCATCGCCGCCTACCGCGCCGGCGACGCCGCCATCGTCGCGCCGATGCAGTACTCGCAGATCATCTGGGCCACGATCTTCGGGCTCCTCTTCTTCGACGAGGTGCCCGACTTCTACACCGCGGCAGGCGCCCTCATCGTCATCGCCAGCGGCGTCTTCATCGTTCTCCGCGAGAGCCGCGGCGCGTCGGCTACAGCCCCCGTCCTACGCAGCCGCCTGCGGCCCGAAACCGCGACGGGCCCGCGGATGATCGCCACGATGCGCGGGCTCCCGGGGCGCGCGAAGCGCCCCCTTGCCAACGCCCCATCCGCGCGGTAGGCGCTCGCCCACGGTCGGAGTGTAGCTCAGCCTGGTAGAGCACTGTCTTCGGGAGGCAGGGGTCGTAGGTTCGAATCCTGCCACTCCGACCAGTCTCTCCCTCGCGGTAAGCTCGGGTTTGCCTCAGGCTGGTGCCGGCTCGTGCGTGACCCTGTCCGCCTCCCATTGTCCGGCGTTCGCCAGGATCCGGTCCGGATCGTCGTACTGCTCGCGCAGCAGGCGCTCGTAGAGGGCGCCCTCCGTCTCCCGGTCGACCGGCGGCGGCGTGCCGGTGAGGACCGTCAGTGCCGCCTCGAGCGCGGCGACCGTGCCCGACCCCTCGTCGAACTGCGCCTTCTTCCGCCAGACCAGATCCTCGGGCAGGAGGTCGGCGCAGGCCTTGCGCAGGATCCACTTCTCGGTGGTCGCGCCGGTCGCCTCACGCCCCTGCGGATCGGTGCGGCGCAGCTTCAGCGCCGCCGGGATCGCCTGGGCGAAGTCGATCAGTTCGCGGTCGAGGAACGGGGTCCGGGCCTCCAGGCTTTCGGCCATCGTCACCCGGTCGACCCTCTGCAGGTTGATGTTGTGCATGGTACCGAGCGAGCGCGTCAGCTCGTCCGCCAGCGCCCGCGGATCGTCGACGTAGGCGTGATGGTAGGCGTAGCCGGCAAACAGCTCGTCCGCGCCCTCGCCCGTCAGCACCGCCTTGACCTGCCGCCGCGCCAGCCGCGCGGCGAAAAGCGTCGGAACGGCGCTCCGCACGAGGTCCACGTCGGCGCTTTCGAGGTGGTAGATGACGTGCGGCATGGCCTCGATCAGGTCCTGCGCCGTGAACGCGTACTCGGCATGATCCGACCCGATGTGCCGGGCGACGCGCGCCGCCGCGGCGAGGTCGGGCGACCCCTCGGTGCCGACCGCGAACGTCTTCAGGGGGGACAGCCCGTTCGCCGTTCGGACCTTCTGCGCGATGGCCGCGATGATCGAGCTGTCGAGCCCGCCCGAGAGGAAAGACCCCACCTCGACGTCGGCTACCATCCACTTGGCCACCGCCTCCTCCAGCACCAGGCGCAGTTCGCGTGCCGTCTGCGCCACGTCGAGACCGGGCTCGACCTCGGCGGCGCCGTGCGGCGTCCGGTACCAGCGTCGCCAGCCGTCGCGGCTGTCGTAGAGGGTTCCCGGGGGCACCGCCTCGATCGCATCGACCGCGACGCCGTCGAACGCCTTCAGCTCGGAGGCGAAGGCGTACCCTTCGCCGATGCGCGCGGTATAGAGCGGCTTGATCCCGAGGGGGTCGCGTGCCGCGAGGATGCGATCCCGGGTGGCGAGGACGAAGGCGAACATGCCGTCGAGCCGGCTGATCCAGCGGCTTTCCCCCGAGCGGAAGAGGTGCAGGATCGTCTCGCTGTCGCTGGCGGTCGAGAAGGCGCTTTCGCCGAGGATGGCGCGCAGATCCTCGTGATTGTAGATCTCGCCGTTGGCGACGAGGACGTCGTCGGTCTGCAGGATCGGCTGCGCCCCGTCATGCGGACCGATGATCGACAGCCGGCAATGCGCCATGATGACGTTTGATCCGGGCAGGCGCGACACTTGCAGGGCGTCCGGACCGCGATGCGCGATCTTGCGGATCATGGCGTCGGCGAGATCGTGCGTCCCGACGTTCCAGAGACAGACGAACCCGCACATGCTGCACCTTTCCCTCGAGAGCCTGCAGGAACACTAGAGCCTCGGTCCGAGGTTTGCATCCTGCCGCGAGCGCTTGCAGCGTATGCTCCTGCCCGATAAAGCGGCATCTCGCCGGAGAGAGGCGGCTTTCGACCGGCGGCACACGGCCGGTCCTGGCATTGCGCGGAACTTGCGCGATCGTGAAGTGTTCGCTGGTTGGGACTGCGATGGGACGGATGACCGAGCTCGGACCACACATTGACCGGCGTGGCCTTCTTAAGGCTATGGGCATGGTTCTGCCGGGGCTGGCGCTGACGCGAGCGGCCTTCGCGAATACGTGGGCGGACCGACCTTTCGACTTCGAGGCTTTGAGCGAGGACATGCGCCGTCTGGCCGAAGCGCCCTACACCGCGCCGGAGCCGCTCGGCGGCACGCTTGCCGAGCTCGACTACCAGATTTACCGGCTGATCTCCTTCGATCCCGAGCGCGCGCGGTTCGCGGAAAGCGACAGCTCCTTCCGCCTGCACGCCTTTCATCCCGGATGGCTCTTCGACGAGCCTGTGACGATCTACGAGATCGTGGATGGCGCGGCCCGCCCCTTGTCCTTCTCGGCGGAGGACTTCCGGTACTACAACGAGGCGGCGGAGTTCGGCGAGCAGATCGGCGACCTGCCCGGCATCTCGGGTTTCCGCCTGCATTATCCGCTGAACGTGGCAGGGGTTCTCGACGAGCTCATCACGTTCCAGGGGGCGAGCTACTTCCGGGCGCTCGGACGCAGCAACGCGTACGGGCTCAGCGCGCGCGGCCTCGCCATCGACACGGCGACGCCGAACGGCGAGGAGTTCCCGCGGTTCACCGATTTCTTCGTCGT
>CAYMRW010000040.1:0-3746 GCA_964392825.1 uncultured Rhodobacterales bacterium | reverse complement strand
CAGCGCGACCGCGAGTTCGAGCATTACCAGGACCCGGGCGCGGCCTATCACGTCCGGCCGTCGCTCGACGTCGACTTCCTCGGCGAGTGGGGCGAGGGCGCGGTGCGTCTGGTCGAGATCCCGACCGACCTCGAGATCAACGACAACATCGTGGCCTACTGGACGCCGAGCGGCACGATCGCGGCCGGCGAAAGCCGCGAGTACGCGTATCGCCTGCGCTGGGGCATGCTTCCGCCCGACCCGCGCGACGACCTTGCCTACGTCGTGGCGACGCGCACCGGCGTCGGTGGTCCGTCGGGCGTGCCGACCACGGGCAATACCCGGAAGTTCGTGATCGATTTCCGTGGCGGGACCCTTCCAAACGGCGATCCGGAGACCGATATCCTGCCGCGCTTCACTGCGACGGGGGGCGAGGTCGACATGGACACGGTTACGGTCTTCTACGTTCCGGAATCGGGCGTCTGGCGCCTTGTCGGCGACGTGACCCCCACCGACCGGAATGCGACCGAACTCGTCGCGTACCTCGAGACACAGGACAGGAAGCTGACCGAGACCTGGCTCTACCAGTGGAGGACAGCATGACCGACAAACAGATCAACGCCTATCATCCGCCGGTGGCGCGGCTCGAACTGCCCTATCAGGTGCTCGAGCGCAAGGAACCGGCCATCCGCGACTGGCTGCTCGCCCTAAGGCGGTTCGCCCTGCGCCAAGCGCCGCACGAATAGAGATGGCCCGCGCCGCGTCCCACACCGCCGTCGCCAGAACGGTCGCGCTCGCGCTCGCGTTCGCCGCGGCTTTCACCTCGGCGCTTCTGTTCCTTCAGTTCGCGGCCGCGACCGGGATGCAGGCCCTCGACGCGATCCGGGCGGCGCTCATCGGCATCACCGCCTTCTGGCTTGCCTGGGGCGCCGTTGGCGGACTTCTTGGCCTCGTCTACCGCGAGCGGACGCCGCCGGAGCTCGGCAGCGACGCCGCGATCAGGGGACGGACCGTCGTTCTCATGCCGGTCTACCAGGAGGATCCGGTGGCGACCTTCTCGCGCGTCGCCGCCATCGATGCCTCGCTCGAGGCGGCGGGCGCGACGGACATACATGTCGCGGTCCTCTCCGACACGCAGGACCCCGGGATCGCGCAGCGGGAGGAGTTCTGGTTCGCACGGCTCCACGCCGAGCGCCGCGGGCAAGGCCGCATCTTCTACCGCCGGCGCAGGGTGAACACCGGCCGCAAGGCCGGCAACATCGCCGACTTCTTCGCGACGTCGGGCGGCGCCTACGACTATGCGTTGATCCTCGACGCGGACAGCCTCATGGAAGGCGAGACCATCCTCACGATGATCCGCCGGATGGAGGCCGACCCGGGGCTCGGCCTTCTCCAAACGCTGCCTCGGATCGCCGGCGCGCGTTCGCGCTTCGGGCGGATCATGCAGTTCGCCGCCAGCCTCTACTCGCCGATCTTCGCCCGAGGACTCGCGCAGCTCCAGGGGTCGGCCGGCCCGTTCTGGGGCCACAACGCCCTCGTCCGCGTAAGCGCCTTCGCCGAAAGCTGCCACCTGCCGCCACTGTCGGGCCGTCCCCCCTTCGGCGGGCACATCCTGAGCCACGACTACGTCGAGGCGGCCCTGCTCACCCGTCGCGGCTGGCGCGTGCGCGTCGATCCCGACCTCGGCGGCTCCTACGAAGGCGGGCCCGAGGATCTGCTCGAATATGCCAAGCGCGACCGGCGCTGGTGCCAAGGCAACCTGCAGTATGTCCGGCTCCTGAACGCTCCCGGTCTCGCCTGGTGGAGCCGCTTTTCCCTGCTGCAGGCCGTGATGGCCTATGTCGTCCCGGTCTTCTGGTTTGCCCTGATCGTCACTACCGTTCCGGCAGTGCTTCTGGAACTGCCGCCCGACTATTTCCCCGATGGCGCGGCGCTGTTCCCCGTGTTTCCCAGCGACGAGACCGCCAAGGCGGTCGGTCTCGCCGTCGGTGTCGTCGCGCTCCTCCTGCTGCCCAAGCTTCTGATCCTCGCCAAGGCGCTCGTCCTCGGCGCGGGGCGGCAGTTCGGGGGCGGTCTGCGCATGGCGGCCTCGGTGGTCTGCGAGGTGCTGATGACGACGCTGATCGCGCCGATGATGCTCATGCTGCAGCTTCGCGCGGTGGCGCAGATCGTTTTCGGCCGGGACGGCGGCTGGCCCGCGAACCCGCGTGGCGAGGGCAATGTGCCCATCGACGTCGCATTTCGGGCGACGTGGTGGATCGTCCTGACCGGCGTCGCGGGTCTTGCCCTCGCGGCGATGCTGGCCCCCGAGGTCGTGTTCTGGATGCTACCGGTGACGCTTCCGATGATCGGTGCGCCCGCCCTCGTCTCGTGGACGTCGCGGCGGGGCTCGGAAACCCTGTTCCACGTCCCGCGCGACCTGAGCGCGGGCGACGTTCTCGCGCGGGCCCGGCGATACCGGACCAGATGGGAGGGGATGCCCGAGCGCGCCCTGCCGGATGCCGAGCTCGCTTGAGGCCACGCGCCTGACGACCGACGGTGCCGAGGACCCGCCCCGAACGAATTCGCTCGCGGCCCGGGATGCGCCATCGCGAGACCTTCGTCTCGATGTGTTCCGCGGGCTGGCGCTGGCGATGATCTACATAAACCACGTCCCCGGCACCGCGTTCGAATACCTCACGAGCCGCAACTTCGGCTTCTCCGACGCCGCCGAGGGGTTCGTGATCATGTCGGGAATCGCGGCCGGCCTCGCCTATTCGGGCCGCCCGCCGTTGGGCCGGCCGTGGCACAACCCGCGGCGGGCATGGTCCCGGTCGTGGACGCTCTACATGACGCACATCGTCACGACGATGATGGCGATCGGGATCTCGGCAGCCGCGGCGCGATGGTTCGGCGTGAGCGAGATGCTCGAGATCAACAACCTGGCCCAGTTCTTCGACGACGCCATCGGCGTCATGATCGGCATTCCGACGCTGGCGCACCAACTCGGCTACTTCAACATCTTGCCGCTCTACACGATCCTGATCGCGGCGACGCCGGCGCTGATCTGGCTCGGCCGGCGCAACCCCGTGGCGCTCGTCGTCCTCTCGGTGGCGATCTGGATCGTCGCGGGCGAGACGCGCCTGAACATCCCGGCCTACCCCAACGAGGGCGGATGGTTCTTCAACCCGTTCTCCTGGCAACTCATCTTCGTGATCGGCCTTCTGACGGGAATGGCGCTGAAGCGGGGCCAGCGGCTGGTCCCGGTGCATCGCGGCCTGCTCTGGGCGGCGATCGGCTATCTCGTTCTTGTGCTGGTCTGGCGCTTCGTGCCCCCCGTGGGCGCGTTCGGGCGCAGCGCGCTGCACGCGGGATACGATGCCGGGCTGCCCTTCTACGTCGTCTCCTTTGACAAGACGTTCGTTGCGGTGCCGCGCCTGCTGCATGCGCTCGCTCTCTTCTACGTGATCTCGACGGTGCCGTGGTTCCGCGAGGCGGTCGAGGGCCGTTGGGCGCGTCCTCTCGCCCTCATGGGCCGGCACGGCCTGCCGATCTTCGCCACCGGCTCGGTCCTGTCGATACTGGCCCAGTCGATCAAGCACGGGGCCCCGCCAAGTTTCCTCATCGACACCTGGCTGATCGTGGGTGGGCTGACGATCCAGATCGGACTGGCCTTCCTCCTCACCCGCCTGGCCCTCGCCCGCGCCCCGGCCCGCTAACCACCGTCCGGGCATCGACGCCGGCGCCAGCCGCACGCCGGCAAAGGGGCGCAAGCCCGGCGTCGCAAT
>CAYMRW010000039.1:0-12273 GCA_964392825.1 uncultured Rhodobacterales bacterium | reverse complement strand
GTCTGGATGGCGACGCCGCCCTTCAGCCGCCCGCCGACGAGGCGCATCGCGTCGAAGAGATCCCGGGCAATGCCCGACCGGTCGAGGATCGCCGCCATCAGCACGAACATCGGCACCGAGACGAAGACGAAGGACGAGACGAACGAATAGACGCGCGACGTGATGAGCGGCACCGCCATCGGTCCGAACCAGCCGAGCGCGAAGATCAGCGCCACGAGGAGCGTCACGAAGGCGAGCGGGATGCCGGTGACGAGGAGCCCAAGCAGCATCGCGAACATGACGAGCGTCGCGGTCTCGACCCCCATCGCCTCGAAGCTGCCGAAGAACTCCATTCAGCGGCGCCCGCGGGCGTAGTTCCAGGCGAGGACGGCGAACTGCACCGTCATCACGCCCAGCACGACCATCAGGAACACCTTGAGCAGCCCCGGATAGACCGGGTCCCAGGCGCTGCCCGACCGCTCGAGGCGGAAGCTGCCGTCGGGACGGAACGCCGCGCGCTCGACCATGAGCCAGGCCGCCCAGGCGAAGAAGGCGCTGGCGAGCGCGCAGATGACCGAGATGACGACGTCGAAGATGCGTCGCCACCTGGCCCCGAGCTGGTCGTAGATCAGCACCACGCGGATGTGGCTGTCGCGGGCCGCGGCGTAGAGCCCGCCATAGACGAAGGCAATGCCGCTCAGGAACACCGTCGTCTCGTGCGCCCAGGACGTGGGGTTGTTGAAGACGTAGCGGAGGACGACCTCCTGGATCAGGATGGCCGCGGCGGCGACGATGCCGATGGCGAAGAGGAGGCCGCCGCGGTCGATCCAGCGGCCGAGCGCGCCTGCCTCCGGGATCGGGCCGCCGGCGTCGCGCTCGGGAATGTCGTGCTGTTCGGTCATGGCGGTCGCGGGCACCCGTCGGGGCGCCCGCGGAGGCCGTCAGTTCATCAGACCCTGATCCTGCAGGTAGGCCGTCAGCGTGTCGTAGACCTTCTGCGCGTTCTCGGACCGTTCGGCGACGGACTGCCATTCCTGCGTCGCGATCTCGCGGAACTTCGCACGCTCCGCGTCGGGCCAGTCGTGGACGGTGACGTCGCCCGCGGCGCGCGCCTCCTCGACGGCGGCCTGGTCGGCCTCGTCGAGAGCCGACACCTGGTTCTGGGCGAACTGGCGGACCGACTCCTCGAGCGCCGCCTGCGTCTCGGCGTCGAGGGCGTCCCACTTGTCCTTGTTCATCGAGATCTCGACGAGCGGCATGGAGTGAAAGCCCGGATAGACGGGATGCGAGGCGACGTCGTGCAGCCCCTGCGCCTGGTTGGTCGAGAAGACCGAGTAGTCGGCGGCGTCGATCACGCCCTTGTCGAGCGAGGTGAAGACCTCCGACCCCGGCAGGTTGACGGGCGCGGCGCCGGCCGCGGCGAAGACCTGCTGCACCAGCCCCTCGGGCGCGCGCATCTTCAGCCCCTGGAGGTCGTCGACTCCTTCGAGCGGCACTTTCGACACGAAGGCCTCGAGCCCCGGGGTCGTCGCACCGATGAACTGCAGGCCATAGGGATTGACCAGCTCGTTCATGAGGTCCTTGCCGCCGCCGGATTCGATAAAGTCGAACATCTCCTGCGGGTCCGACCAGGCGCCGACCGGGTTGGCGATCAGCCCGAAGGCCGGATCCTTTCCGGCGAAGTACGACGTGTCCGTGACATGGCCGTCGAGGATGCCGGCCGCGATGGCGTCCTGCGTCTCGTTGTGCGCGACGATCGACTCGACCGGGAGCAGTTCCACGGCGACGGCGCCGTCGGTCATCTCGGCGACGCTCTCGGCCCATTCCTGCTGCAGGATGAAGTTCGGGTTGCCGGCGGGGTCCGACGACTGGAAACGCAGCGTCTGTTCCTGCGCGGACGCGCCGAAGCCCATCAGGGCGACGGCGAATGCGGCCGGTGCGGCCTTGGCGAACGTCATGACGATCCTCCCTGTCTGTTCTGGCATTCTTGCCGCATCACACGCCGAACCGGGCGGGATCGCAACCATCCCTTTGCTCCGGGTGCCCAGGGCCCCCGAAAGACGCTCGCGCGATCCGACCGCAGAAGTCGCCAATCCGCAACGCTTGCCGCAACGCAGAATAATGCTGCCTGCGCAGCACGGAATGCGGCGATGACGGCGAGAAAGACACGAGGCCCTTTCGGCATACGGCGATGAACGCGATGCGGCGCGTTATTTGGAGCGCCGCATTTGCAAATGGGCGGGTCCGACGGATCGGTGCGGGCACCACGATGACCTGTCGCAAATGTCACACGACATCAACATTTCGCGGGTCCGAGGCGCGCAGGTGCAAAATCGTGGATATCTTGGAGTCAAGTCCCGAAAGTCGGAAAGGCTTGGATTAACCCCTTCGTGCGACCCTGCAGTCCGAGCAGCGAGGTGGGGCGCGGTAGTGTGATGAGGCAGGCGGAAGCGGAAACAACGGCTCTGCGGAAACTCCGCACGTTCTGGGGGCTAATTGCGGCCTACTGGATTTCGGCGCGCTGGAAGGAAGCCTGGGCGCTCACGATCATCGTCTTCGCCATGACGACGCTGCTCAGCAAGGCCAGCGTCTGGACCGCGACCGCGAGCGCCGACTTCATCGCCTCGCTGGCCGAGTTCCACCGCCCCGACGTCGTCGATCCGGCGGGCGTGCTACTGACCGCCGCCGCGCTCTATCTCGCCATCTACGTGGCGCGCGCGTTGGGCGTCGCTCTGCGGCACCTGCTGTCGACGACGCTGCACCGGCGTGCCCGCGCCTGGCTCGTGGGGAGATTCGACGCCGCGATCCTGGCGGACGAGCGCGTCGCCTTCGACCTGATGAGCGACCGCAGCCAGCAGGCCGGCGCCTCGCGCCTGCCCGACGCCATCGACCAGCGCATCGACGAGTGCTCGGGCGGTCTCTACGGCGGCCTGATCGGCCTCGCCATGGGCCTCTGGGGCGCCGTCGCGTCCATATGGTTCGTCGGTCGGGCGTTGATCGAGCGCAGCCGCCCGGTGGAGGCCCTCGACCGCCTCGCGGTCCGACTGACGGACTGGCTCGGCCTGACGGGCGTCGTCGACCTGGCTCCGGGCGAATACGGGACGGCGCTCCTCTCCGGCGGGATGGTGGCCCTCTACGTCCCGGCGGTCACGTTCGTCGCCTGGCTTCTCGGCCGCGTGCTGGAGCGGCAAGCGCTCGAGCGGCAGCGCAACGACGGCGCCTGGCGGGGCGAGCTCGGCGCCATGCTGAACCGTGTCGGCCAGCTCGCCATCTCGCGGGGAGAACGGGCGCAGTCGCGGATCAACTCGCGCCTCTACACCGCCGTCGACCGGACCTGGCACCGCCAGAACGTCTGGGGGGCCGGCATGATGATGTTCGAGAACGTCTACAACTTCCTCTCCCGTCGGTTGCTCGCCTACCTGCCGGCGCTGCCTGCCTACATGTCGGGGGCGATGAGCTTCCGCAGCTTCGCGGCGAGCTCCGAACTGACGGCGGAGCTGATCGGCGACGTCTCGTGGTTCATCAACGTCATGCCCGCCATCGCGCAGCTCAAGGCCAACGCCGGCCGGCTGACCGAGCTCGCCGCCGCCGTCGAGACGGTGCGCGAGCGGCAGGCGTTCTACGCCGAAACCGGCATCAGCCGGTTCGAGCGGGTCCGTCACGACAAGGGCCCGGCGCTGCGCCTCGACGGCCTCGCGCTGCACCACCGCGGCCACGACATCGAGGCCTTCGTCTCGGTCCCCGCGCTCACCGCGTTCCCGGGGGACCGCGTCTATCTCAAGGGCCGCAATGGCTGCGGCAAGAGCTCGCTCCTCAAGGCGATCGCCGGCCTGTGGCCCTACGGTGCCGGCACGATCTCGCTCAGGGACGGGGCGCGCATGATGTTCGCCGGGCAGGAGCCCGACATTCCCGACCGCATGACGCTGAAAGAGCTCGCCTGCTACCCCGAGCACGGCGAGGACTTCACCGACATCGCCGTCGCGGACGTGCTGTCGCATGTCGGGCTCGGCGGCTTCATCGCGGCGATGGACGCCGAACTCTACCACGGCAACCTGTGGCGCAACGTCCTCTCGGGCGGGCAGAAGCAGCGCCTCGTGCTGGCGCGGATCCTGCTGCAGGCGCCCGACATCCTCCTGCTCGACGAGTCGATCTCGGCCCTCGACGTCAACGCCGCGGTCGACTTCCACCTCTCCCTGCGCGAGCGGCTTCCCGACGCCGCCATCCTCGCTGTCCTTCACACCGACGAGATTCCGTGCGATCCCGACGGGGAACCGTTCTACACGATGGTCCTCGATGTGATCGACGGCGTTGGTCTGACCCGCCCCGTGTCGCAGCCCGCGCTCCGCCTCGCGGCCGAGTAGGGCGTGCGGGCAGGGGCATCCGCGGCCGCCGATCCGGCCCAGGCTCTGCTGGCGCAGATGACCATGGTCGAGAAGATCGGCCAGCTGAATTTGCTCGCCGCAGGCGAGGGGCTCGCGACCGGCGCCGGCAGCACGACCTCGCTCGGCGCGCGGCTCGACGCCGGCCAGGTCGGCGCGATCTTCGGCACCAAGTCGCTCGCATCGGCCCGCGCCATGCAGGAGCGGGCGCTTGCCGGCTCGCGCCTGCGGATCCCGCTCTTCTTCGCCGAGGACGTGATCCACGGCCACCGGACGATCTTTCCCCTGCCCGTGGCGCTCGCCTGCTCGTGGAACATGAACCTCGTCGAGGCGACGGCCGCGCATGCCGCCGCCGAGGCGTCGGCCGAGGGGCTGCACCAGGTCTACGCGCCGATGATCGACGTCGCCCGCGATCCGCGCTGGGGCCGTGTCGCCGAGAGCCCGGGCGAGGATCCGCTCCTCGCCTCGCGGATCTCGGCGGCGATGACGCTTGGCCTGCAGGGGAGCGGCATCGCGCAGCCTGGCCGCGTCGCCGCCTGCCTCAAGCACTTCGTGGCCTACGGCGCCACCAGCTCGGGGCGCGACTACGACAACGCCAGCCTCGCCTGGGAGGATCTGCTCGGCATCTACCTGCCGCCCTTCTCCGCCGGGATCGAGGCCGGCGCAGCCAGCGTCATGACGGGCTTCAACGCGATCAACAAGGTGCCGATGCACGCCAACGTCGAGCTCGTCGAGCGATGGCTGCGCGGCCGCGCGGGCTTCGACGGGCTCGTCGTGTCGGACTATACCGGGATCCAGGAGCTCTCGGCCCACGGTCTCGGCGGCCCGCCCGCCGTCGTCGCTCGCGCGCTTCTCGCCGGCATCGACATGGACATGGTGGGCGAGGACTACCTAGCCGAGCTGCCGGCGCTGGTCGAGGCGGGCGTCGACGACCCCGATGCCGGCGTGACCCTGCCGCCCGAGATGATGCGCGGGCTCGTCGATCGCGCCTGCTACCGCGTGCTCGCCTTCAAGCGCCGCCTCGGCCTTCTCGACGACCCGTTCCGCGGCATGGGCGACCACGCGGCGCCGCCGCGCGACCTTAGCCACGCGCTCGCCCGACGCGCCGCCGCCGAGAGCGCGGTCCTCCTCGTCAACGACGGGACCCTGCCGCTGGCCGCAGCCGGGCGCATCGCCCTGATCGGGCCGTTCGCCGAGGATCGCGCGAACATGCTCGGCACGTGGTCCGTCTCGGGCGATGCGCGCGACGTGCGCACGCTCCGCGAGGCGTTCGAGACCCGCGAGGTCGGGCTCGCCGTCGCACGCGGGGCCGACATCGTGGCCGAGGACTGGCTGGTCGATCGCCTCAACGTGCACGGCGTGACCGTCCGCACCGACGGGCGCGCACCCGAGGAGATGATCGCAGAGGCCGTCAACGCCGCGCGGTCGGCCGACGTGGCGGTCGTGGCGATCGGCGAGGCCAAGGAGCACGCGGGCGAGTCCTCGTCGCGCCTCGTCCCCGACGTGCCGGAGCCGCAGCGCCGGCTTGTGGCGGCCCTCGCCGAGACCGGCACTCCGCTTGTCGTCGTCGTGTTCGCGGGCCGCCCTCTCGCTCTCGGCGACGTCGCAGATCGGGCGCAGGCGCTGATCTATGCATGGCACGGGGGGACACGAGGCCCCGACGGCGTCGCCGACCTGATCTTCGGCGATGCCGAGCCGACGGGGCGACTCGCCGTGACGCTGCCGGTGTCGCCGGGCGAAGTGCCGCTCTCCTACGCGGCGGAGGCGACGGGGCGGCCCGACCCGGGGCGCTTCGCCAAGTTCCGCACCGGCTGGCTCGACCTCGCCGACGACGCCACCCGGTTCCCGTTCGGCTTCGGCCTGGGCTACGGCGCGGTCCGCTACGGGCCGCCGCGCCTCGCCTCGAGCCGTCTTGCGGGCGAAGCCGACCGGGCCCTGCTTTCCGTCGAGGTCGCGAACCGCGGCGACCGGGCGATGGTCGAGACGGTGCAGCTCTATCTCAGCGACCCTGTGGCGCGGATCACCCGCCCGGGCCGGATGCTCCGCGACTTTCGCCAGGTCCGGCTCGGCCCCGGCGAGACCGCGACCGTGCAGTTCGAGGTCACCCACGACATGCTGCGCTACCCCGTGGCGCCCTCGTTCGCGGCGGCGGAGTGGGTGTGGGATCCGGGCCGCTTCGTCCTGCACGTCGGGCCGAACAGCCGCGACACCCAGTCCGTCGAGCTGACGTGGGCGGCTTGAGGCGGGGCCTCGACGACGCCGCGCTTCTCGACCGAATCGCACAGGCGAGCGTCACCTACTTCACCGACTGGAGCCATCCGGAAAGCGGCATGGCGCGCGAGCGCAGCGCCGGCGCGTTCGGCTACGACGTCGAGGACACGGTGACGACCGGCGGCACCGGCTTCGGCCTCATGGCGCAGATCGTCGCCGCCGAACGCGGCTGGCGCCCGCGGCGGGAGATCCTCGATCGGGCGGAGCGCCTCGTCGGGTTCCTCGAGAGCGCCGACCGGTTCGACGGGGTGTTCCCACACTTTCTCAGCGGCGCGAGCGGCCGCGTGCTCGCGTTCATGCCGGGCGACGACGGCGGCGACCTCGTCGAGACCGCGTTCCTGATGACCGGCCTCCTCGCCGCCGCCGCGCACTTCGACGAGGCGCCGGAGCTCGCGGACCGGGTGGGCGCGCTCTTCGACGCGGTCGAGTGGACGGCGCATCTCCGCGGCGGGGAGCTGATGTGGCACGCGCATCCCGACCGGGACTGGCCCGAGGGTGCTCTGCCGATCCGCGGCTGGAATGAGGCGCTGCCGGTCTTCGTCCTCGGTGCCGGCTCCGAGACGCATCCGATCCCCGCGGACGTCTACCACCGGAACTGGGCCACCGCCCCCGCCTTTCGCAACGGCCGCGCCTACGGCGGCGTGACGCTTCCCCTGGGTCCGGACTGGGGCGGGCCACTCTTCCTGTCGCAGTACCCGTTCCTCGGCCTCGACCCGCGCGGCCTCGCCGACGCCTATGCGGACTACGGCGTGCAGGCGCGGGCCCACGCGCTCGTCAACCGCGCGCACTGCATCGCCAACCCGCACGGCTGGCGTGGCTATGGGCCGGCGTGCTGGGGCCTGACTGCGAGCGACGACCCCTCGGGCTACGTCGCGCACGCGCCGACCGAGGACACGGGCGTCGTCACTCCCACCGCCGCCCTCGGCTCGTTCCCCTTTGCGCCGGCGGAGGCGATGCGGGCGGCACGGCACTTCCACGACGACCTCGGCGACCGCATCTGGGGGGACGCGGGGTTCGTCGACGCCTTCAGCTTGCACCACGACTGGGTGGCCGAGAGCTGCCTCGCCATCGACCAGGCGCCGATCGTCATTGCGCTCGAGAACCACCGTTCGGGTCTGCTCTGGCGCCTGGTCATGGCTCGGCCGGAGGTCCGCCGCGGCCTCGCCGCTCTCGGCTTCCGCTCGCCCTACCTCGTGCCCAGCGCCTGAGCCGCGGCCTCCCGCGCCGCCGCCGCGCCGATGAACGCCGCGGCGCTCCAGGTCAGCGCCGGGCACGACACCGGCGCCCCGGTCTCCCGGTGGAACTGCTCCGGCAGGGCGTCGCCGGGCGGCGACACCTCCTCGACCAGCGCCATCCAGAGCTCGGCCCTTTTCCAGGCTGCGGCATCGCCACGCAGAGCGGCGATGCGGTACATCAGCTCGGCACAACCGAGCGTCACCGGGAACCACGGGTTGCCGTCGAAGTAGACGTCCCCGGTCCATCGCCCCATCGCCGGCACCGGCCGCCCGCGATTGATCGGGTAGAGCTCGGCGAACCCTGCCTCAAGTGCCTCGAGCGTGCCGCGCATCGCCTCGCCGTCGATCGCGAAGGGGCCAGCCTCCCGCCCGGCATGCAGGATCGCCAGCACGGTCGCGGCGTCGTAGTGGCCCGGGGCAGCCTCGATGCTCTCGCGCCATGCCGGGCCCTCGTCGTCGCGCGCCGCCAAGGTCAGGCCGGCGACGGCCTCCGCCGCCCGGCCCAGCGCGTCTGCCTCCCCGGTCTCGCCTGCCGCCACCATCCAAGCGGCGCCGCGGTCGAGGGCGTCCCACTCGGCGATCAGCGTGAAGGTCGTTCGCCGCGCCGGCGCCTCCTCCCACGGACCGATCGAGGGCCGCCCCGCGACGCGACGGATGTGCGCGAGGTCGCGCCGCACCAGCCGCTCCATCTTAGCAGACCAGAGATCCGGGCATCTCTCCACGGCCTGCAGGCAGCCCGCGGCGCGCAGCGCGGGGCCGTCGTCCTGCGGGCGGTTCCAGCGTTCGAGATCCGGCCCCCCGTCGGCGGCGCACCGCGGCTCCTCCAGCCACCCCTCTCCGATCAGGCCGCGAAGCTCGGCATCGGGGCGAAGAAAGCGGCGATACTCGGGCGCCGTACCGTCGCGGAGCGGGTTGCGCTCGGGCCCGCGCCGGTCAGGCTCGCTGATCGCCAGCGAGAACCGCACGTAGTCGGCGAAGGCCTGCCGCCACCAGCCTCCATCCTCCGGCTCGCGGGCCAGGATGTCGGGCACGGCCCGCATGGCGATGGCGGCGTCGCGCACCCAGTGGTGGAAGTAGTCGGGCTCGGGGTCCCACGCCCCCATCGCCGGGGAGGCCAGAACCGACCCCGCGGCAGGCCGCACCGTCCACCCGAATGCGGACCGGCAGCGGGTGAGCGCGGTGGCCGAGATCGCCGAGCGGAGCGCTCGGATCGCGCCCGCGCGCCGCGCCTCGATCCACCCGGGGCTCGGTGCGGTCCGCGCCCCGGTCGCGGGGATCACGCGGCGCTGCCGCAGAAGAGCGGCGCGTCGTCGGCGACCGCGCGCAGCATGGCGTCGACGGTGGCGATCTCGGGCGGCGACATCACGTGCGCCTGCCGCGGGAACAGGTCGCTGCGCAGGCGCGCCCCCGCGTCGCCGAGCTCGCGCACCGTCTCGGCGAACTCGGGCAGGGTGATGGACGGATCCCGCGCGCCGTTGCTGAGATAGACCGGCATGCCCGCGAGGCTGCAGCAGGGCCGGTCGTCGCCGATGGCGCCGACGCGGAACCCGGTCAGGCAGAACGCGGCGCCGCGCCACGGACCCGACCGCATGGCGAGCTCGAGCGTCATGCAGGCCCCTTGGCTGAAGCCACCGACGACCACCCGGTCGGTTGGCGCCCCGGCGCGCTGGGCGTCCGCGATGTCCCTTGTGATCTGTGCGAGGCCCAAGCCGATCTGGGCCGCCGTCGTCTCCGTCAGGGCGTCGTAACCGCGGGCATCGTACCAGCTGTTTCCGGCGGCTCGGGGCAGGACGTAGTGCACCCCCGGCGCCGTCAGATGCCGCACCAGTTCGTGCATCATCGCCTCCGGCGCGCCGTACCGCCCGTGGATGACGACGCAGAGCACCCGCGACTCCCCGGCGGGGACCCCTGCCGTCAGCGCTGCGGTCCGTGCTTCGCCTGCCATGGTCCCCCGATGCGGCTGTTTCACCCGCAGGATGAGTCGTGCGCGCCGCGGACGCAACAGGGCTGCGCGCGGCCCCCCCTCGCGACGGGGCCGCCTGGGCAGGGTCGACGCGGCCGGTGGCGAGGACGGCGCCGTGGCGGATGACGCCGGCCCCGCGCGATCCCGGCATGCGAGGTGGAGGCACTGACCCCGGGGGTTTGGCGCACGCCCTTTCCGCCGCGCGGGCCCGCCCCCGATTCCGAGGACCACGCGCGGCCCATGAGCCGCTTGGCCGCCTCGTCGCCTGACCTCGGGATGCGGTCCCTTTACAATCGCCGCCGCCGGCGCCATCGGCCCGCGCATGGCCCCGCGCCCCGACGAGATCGCCGTCATCACGCCGAACCTCAAGCGGCGGCTTTCCGGCGTGACGGCGACGGTCGTGCGCCTGGTGCCGGTGCAGAACGCGCGTTTCGGCGTCTGGGCGACGGGACCGGGACTGCCGCCCGAGGTGCCGCGGATCCCGCTCGCGCGCGCCCTGACGCTGCGCGGCGGGCCGCGGGTCTGGCACGCCCGGCGGAACGTCGAGATGGTGCTGGGCCTCCTGGCGCGGCACGTGTTGCGGCGCGACCTGCGGCTGCTCTTCACGTCGGCGGCGCAGCGGCGGCACACGGCGTTCACGCGCGCTCTCATCGCGCGGATGGACGCGGTCGTGGCGACGTCGACGCAGGCTGCGGGCTATCTCGAGCGGCCCGCCCGGGTCATCACCCACGGTGTCGACACCGAGGCCTTCCGTCCGGCGGAGGATCGCGCCCTGCTGCGCCGGCGGCTCGACCTGGCGCCCGGGGTCTGGGTCGGCAGCTTCGGACGACTGAGGCCGCAGAAGGGCACCGACCTCCTGGTCGACGCGATGCTGCGCCTGATGCCGTCCCGTCCGGACCTGCACTGCCTGCTCGTCGGGGCTGCCGACGACGAGCGGTTCCTCGACGGGCTGCGGCGCCGGATCGGGGCGGCGGGCCTCGCCGACCGCATCGTCTTCCGCCCGCATCTCGACTGGTCCGCGCTCGCCGATCACCATGCCGCGATGGACGTCTACGCCGCCCCGCCGCGGTGGGAGGGCTTCGGCCTCACGCCCCTCGAGGCGATGGCGTCTGGCGTCCCCGTCGTCACGACCCGGGTCGGCGCGTTCCCCGACATCGTCGCGCCGGATGCGGGGCGGCTGATCCCGTCCGACGATCTCGACGCCCTGGTGACCGCGCTGGCCCACCTCGTCGACGACGGCCACCTCCGCACCCGGATGGGCCAGGCGGCGCGGGCGCACGTCGTCGCGCGGCATCCGATCGAGGGCGAGGCCGAGGCGCTGATCGCGATCTACCGCGAGCTTCTCTCACGCTGAGGCCCGGCAACCTCTTTCCGTTCGGCGCGCGATCGGCTAGAGCCCGCGCGGATCCAGCGGGAGAGGGCGATGGGCTATCGCGTCGCAGTCATCGGCGCCACCGGGAACGTGGGCCGCGAGATGCTCAACATCCTGGCGGAACGCCAGTTTCCGGCCGACGAGGTCGCCGCCGTCGCCTCGCGTCGTTCCCTCGGGACCGAGGTGAGCTACGGCGACCGGACGCTCAAGACCCGCGACCTCGAGGTGTTCGACTTCGCCGGCTGGGACATCGCCCTCTTCGCCATCGGCTCGGATGCGACGCGGGCGCACGCGTTCAAGGCCGCCAAGGCGGGCTGCGTCGTCATCGACAACTCCTCGCTCTTCCGGTACGACCCCGACGTCCCGCTGATCGTGCCCGAGGTCAACGCCCAGGCGATCGAGGGCGTCCGCAACCGCAACATCATCGCCAACCCGAACTGCTCGACGGCGCAGATGGTGGTGGCGCTGAAGCCCCTGCACGACCGGGCGCGGATCAAGCGCGTCGTCGTCTCGACCTACCAGTCGGTCTCGGGCTCGGGGAAAGGCGCGATGGACGAGCTCTGGGACCAGACCAAGGGCATGTACGTGCCGGGCCAGGAGGTCGAGCCCAGCGTTTACACCAAGCAGATCGCCTTCAACGTCATCCCGCACATCGACACCTTCATGGAGGACGGCTCGACCCGCGAGGAATGGAAGATGGTGGTCGAGACCAAGAAGATTATCGATCCGTCGATCAGGGTGACGGCGACCTGCGTCCGCGTCCCGGTCTTCGTCGGCCATGCCGAGGCGGTGAACGTCGAGTTCGAGGACTTCCTCGACGAGGACGAGGCGCGCGACATCCTGCGCGAGAGCCCGGGCGTCATGGTCGTCGACAAGCGCGAGGACGGCGGCTATGTCACGCCGGTGGAATGCGTCGGGGATTTCGCCACTTTCGTCAGCCGGATACGGCAGGACTCGACGGTTGAGAACGGGCTGAACTTCTGGTGCGTCTCGGACAACCTTCGCAAGGGGGCCGCGCTGAACGCCGTGCAGATCGCCGAGCTGCTCGGAAACCGCGTGCTGCAGAAGGCCTGA
>CAYMRW010000038.1:0-13258 GCA_964392825.1 uncultured Rhodobacterales bacterium | reverse complement strand
AGATTGCGGTGCGGTCGACCATATAGCGGCTCGACAGGACCAGGGCGGCGGCGCCGAGGCTGCGCGCCCGGGGGCCGAGCGTTCCTTCCCGCACCGTGGGCGCGACCATGCCGGCGGCGGGGCGCCGGGCGATCGCGGCCTCGGTCGCGGCCGCGAGGCGCGCGCGGACCGTCGGGGGACACCAGCCGTCGAGGACGACGGTGCGCAGATCGAGAAGCGCCGCGGCGGCCATCGCCGCGTATGCCAGCGCCTCGGCGGCGTCGCAGATCCATGCGTCGAGAACGCCGCCGGGGACGTCCCACGGCGCGCTGTCGGAGAGAAGCGCCTGGGCCGGCTGCGTCTCGTTCAGGGCACGTTCGAGCGTGGCGATCGACGCGGGCTCCAAAAGCTGCCGCATGTCGCCGCCCGGCGCGGGCACCGGCATCGAGCCCAGCGCCGCGGCATTGCCGTGCCGGCCCCGGTAGAGGCTGCCGTCGAGGACGAGTCCGCCCCCGGCCAGATAGCCGATGTAGACGTAGAGGAAGTCCGGCGGCTTGTCCGGCGCGCCGAAGAGGAGTTCGCCGTTGCATGCGGCGCTGCCGTCGCTGGCGACGAGGACGGGAAAATCGCACGAGGCCGCGATCTCGCTCGCGATGTCGCCATGGCGCCAGGACGCCATCTCGGCCTCAGGCAGTCCGGCGACGGAGGCCCAGTTCCACATCTCGCCCGGGATGGCGATGCCGAGGCCGTTCACGCGCCCGCGTGCCTCGGGGCCGAGTTCCGCCAGCAGCCCGTCGACGGCGGCGCGGGCGAAGTCGACGACGGTGCCGGGCGTCGGATGGCGGTAAGGCAGGACCCGGGCGCACCGCTCGGCCCCGGCGAAATCGGCGAGGAGAAGCTCGCTGCTGCGCCGCCCGACCTTCAGCCCGAGAAACAACGCGCCGTCGGGGTTCACCGCGAACGGAACCGAGGGCTGTCCGACGCGACCGCGGAGCGGCGCCTGGCGCACGATCAGCCCCGCCTCTTCGAGGTCGCGCATGATGATCGAGGTTGTCTGTGCCGAAAGGCCGGTCCGCCGTGCGATCTCCCCCTTGGACAGCGGACCAAGGCGGCGCAAGAGTGTGAAGACGAGACGCTCGTTGTACACGCGGATGCCGCGCTGGTTGGTTCCCCGGATCCCGGGGTTGCCGGTGTCTTGGTCGGGCTGCACGGTCATCGCGACTCCGCTAAGGCGGAGCCACAGTTTCGTCCATCGGGTTTATAAACTCAAGTGATCTATTATTGACTCCGCGGTCGCGGCCCGTCTACCGTCGCCGGCAGGGCAGGTGCCCCACGAAACTTTGGGAGGATCCATGAGATTCACGATTGTTGGCCTTCTGGCCGCGACCACGGGCCTTGGGCTGATCGCCTTGCCGGCCGCCGCGCAGGACACGCCAAAGGCGTGCTTGATCACCAAGACCGACATCAATCCGTTCTTCGTCAAGATGCGCGAGGGCGCGACCGAGAAGGCCGAGGAACTCGGAGTCGAGCTCTCGACCTTCGCCGGCAAGGTCGACGGCGATCACGAGACCCAGGTGCAGGCGGTCGAGACCTGCATCGCGTCGGGCGCCGACGGCATCCTGATCACCGCGTCGGACACCAAGGCGATCGTCGACGTGGTGCAGCAGGCGCGCGACCAGGGCATCCTGGTGATCGCGCTCGACACGACGCTCGACCCGATCGACGCCGCCGACGCGACCTTCGCCACGGACAACTTCGAGGCCGGGCGGCTGATAGGCGAATGGGCGCGCGCGACGGTCGAGGATCCGGAGAATGCGCGCATCGCGTTTCTCGATCTCAACGCCAGCCAGCCGTCGGTTGACGTCATGCGCAACCAGGGCTTCATGACGGGCTTCGGTATCGACACCGCCGACCCCAACCAGATCGGCGACGAGGACGACCCGCGGATCGTTGGCCACGACGCCACCTCCGGCAACGAGGAGGGCGGTCGCACGGCGATGGAGAACCTGCTCCAGCGCGCGCCCGACATAAATGTGGTCTACACAATCAACGAGCCCGCAGCGGCGGGCGCTTACGAGGCCCTCCGGTCGTTCGGCATGGAGGAGGGCGTCACCGTCGTCTCCATCGACGGCGGTTGCCCGGGCGTGCAGAACGTCCAGGACGGCGTGATCGGCGCCACATCGCAGCAATACCCGCTGGAGATGGCGTCGATGGGGATCCAGGCGATCGCCCAGTACGCCGAGGACGGCACGCTGCCAGAGACGACCGAGGGCAAGGAGTTCACCGACACCGGTGTCAACCTCGTCACCGACGCGCCGGTAGAGGCCGTCGAGAGCATCTCGGTCGAGGAAGGTCTCGAACGCTGCTGGGGCTGAGGCTTGAACCCGGGCGGCCCGACGGGCCGCCCGACCACATCCCACCGGGAGGGTCCGATGAGCGAGACGACATCGAAACGCGGGCAGGACTTCGAGGAGAGCCTCGGCGAAAGCGACAAGAACGTCGCGATGTTCGAGCATCGCCATCGCGGACCGCTCGATCGCGTCCAGCACTTCCTGCACGGCAACCCGACGATGGTGCCGGTGATCGTGCTGGTGCTCTCGATCGTGGCCTTCAGCCTGGTCGCGCCGAACTTTCTGTCGGCGTTCAACCTGTCATTGATCATGCAGCAGGTGGCGATCGTGGGCATCCTCGCCGCCGGGCAATCGCTGATCATTCTCACCGCCGGCATCGATCTCAGCGTCGCCGCGGTGATGGTGCTGATCTCGGTCATCATGGGCCGGGTCAGCGTCGATCTCGGCGTTCCGGTGCCCCTCGCGATCCTCTTCGGACTGCTTGTCGGCCTCGGGACCGGCTGGGTCAACGGGACGCTCGTGACCAAGGTCAAGCTGCCGCCGTTCATCGCCACGCTCGGCACCTGGAACGTGTTCCTGGCGCTGAACTACTACTTTTCGGGGCGCGAGACGATCCGCAGCCAGACCCTCGACGCCGAGGCGCCGTTCCTCAAGATCTTCGGCGAGCGGTTCGAACTCTTCGGCGCGGTGCTGACCTGGGGCGTGGTCTTGATGTTCGTCATCTTCGGCGTGCTCTGGTACATGCTGAACCGCACCGCATGGGGCCGCCACGTCTATGCCATCGGCGACGACAAGGAGGCGGCGGACCTCGCCGGCATCCAGACCGACAAGACGCTTCTGTCGGTGTACATGCTGGGCGGCCTGATCTGCGCGATCGCCGCCTGGGCGTCGATCGGCCGCGTCGGCTCGATCAGCCCGACCTCGTTCTTCGAGGCCAACCTCGAGAGCATCACCGCGGTGGTGATCGGCGGCATCAGCCTCTTCGGCGGGCGCGGCTCGATCCTGGGGCCGCTGATCGGTGCGATCATCGTCGGCGTGTTCAACTCGGGGCTGCGGCTCGCCGGGGTCGATGTGCTCTGGCAGCTCTTCGCGACCGGTCTCCTGATCATCGTCGCGGTCGCCATCGACCAGTGGATCCGCAAGCTCGCATCCTGATGCAGACACCGGGCGGGCCCGGTCCCGGGCCCGCGTAACCTGAACGTGCGGGAGCAGACAGCATGACCCAGGAACCGATCCTGACGGGCCGCGGACTGACCAAGCGCTACGGCCGTGTCGTCGCGATGAACGACTGCGACTTCGAGCTTTACCCGGGCGAGATCCTCGCCGTGATCGGCGACAACGGCGCCGGCAAGTCGACGCTGATCAAGGCGCTCTCGGGCGCGGTGCAGCCCGACGAGGGCGAGATCAGGCTCGATGGCAAGCCGATCACCATGGCCTCGCCGCTCGAGGCGCACCACCACGGCATCGAGACGGTGTACCAGACGCTGGCGCTGTCGCCGGCGCTGTCGATCGCCGACAACATGTTCCTCGGCCGCGAGATCCGGAAGGAGGGGGCGCTGGGCAAGTGGGCGCGCCTGATGGACCGCACCGAGATGCGTCGGGTCGCCCGCGACAAGCTCTCCGAGCTCGGCCTGATGACGATCCAGGACATCGACCAGCCGGTCGAGACGCTGTCGGGCGGCCAGCGTCAGGGCGTCGCCGTGGCCCGCGCGGCCGCGTTCGGCTCGAAGGTCATCATCATGGACGAGCCGACCGCGGCGCTCGGCGTCAAGGAGAGCCGCAAGGTGCTGGAACTGATCCTCGACGTGCGCTCGCGCGGCATTCCGATCGTGCTCATCAGCCACAACATGCCGCACGTCTTCGAGGTGGCCGATCGCATCCACATCCACCGCCTCGGCAAGCGGCTGACGATCATCAGCCCCAAGGACTACACGATGTCCGACGCCGTGGCGTTTATGACCGGCGCCAAGATGCCGGAGGGCGAGGCCGCCTGAATCTTCGCGAGCCGGTGGCACCCGGGGGGCTGCTTTCGCGTTGAATCCGCGGTCGCCTGTCGTCAAAAGGCGACGTTGACACGCGGGGACAGGGATGACGGATCAGGACCGGCCCGGCGCCGAAGCGAGCGGTCGGCGCCATGCATTCGAGACGACGTGGGGCGCGACGGTGGTCGGCGACGGGCGCGCGCGCTTCCGGCTCTGGGCGCCCCAGGCCGAGGCGCTGACCTTGCGGCTCCGGGGCGAGGACGTGCCGATGGAAGCCGCGAAGGACGGCTGGTTCGAACGGGAGCTCGCGGCGCGGCCCGGGGACGAGTACGCATACGTCCTTCCCGATGGGCAGGTCGTGCCCGATCCGGCGTCGCGGGCGCAGGCGGGCGACGTGCACGGGCCGTCGCGGGTGGTCGACCCGCGGTCCCATGCCTGGCGGCATGACTGGACCGGCCGCCCGTGGGAGGAAGCGGTGGTCTACGAGCTGCACGTCGGCACCTTCACGCCCGAGGGGACGTTCGCCGCTGCGGCGGAGCGGCTCGACCATCTGGCCGAGACCGGGATCACGGCGGTCGAGCTGATGCCGGTGGCGCAGTTCGCGGGCGACCGCGGCTGGGGCTACGACGGCGTCCTGCTCTACGCGCCGCACCGCGCCTACGGGACGCCCGAGGACCTAAAGGCCTTCGTGGACGCGGCCCATGCCCGGGGCCTGATGGTGCTGCTCGACGTCGTCTACAATCACTTCGGGCCCGACGGGAACTACCTCCATTCGTATGCCGAGGACTTCTTCGACGCCGCCCGCGACACGCCGTGGGGACCGGCCATCGCCTATGCGCGCGCGCCGGTCCGCCGGTTCGCGATCGAGAACGCGCTCTACTGGCTCGAGGAGTACCGCTTCGACGGTCTGCGTCTCGACGCGATCGACTCGATCCACGACCCGTCCGAGACCGACGTGCTGGAGGAGCTGGCGCGGGAGGTGCGGGTACGGATCACCGACCGACCCGTCCACCTGACGACCGAGGACAACCGCAACATCACGCGCCTGCATGCGCGCGGCGAGGACGGCAGCGTGCCGCTGCACACGGCCGAATGGAACGACGACGTCCACAACGTGGCGCACGTCATCGCCACGCACGAGGCGGAGGGGTACTACCGCGAGTTCACCGAGCACCGCTGGGAGCTCTTCGCGAGGGCGCTGGCCGAGGGGTTCGCCTATCAGGGGCAGCATTCGCCCTACCAGGACGCGCCGCGCGGCGAGCCGTCGGCGCATCTGCCGCCCCAGGCCTTCGTCGACTTCCTGCAGAACCACGATCAGACCGGCAACCGCGCCTTCGGCGACCGGCTGATCACGCTCGCAGACCACCGGATGGTCGATGCCCTGACCTCGATCCTTTGCCTCTCCCCGCACATCCCATTGTTCTTCATGGGCGAGGAATGGGGCGAGACGCGGCCCTTCTGCTTCTTCACCGACTTCCACGGCGAGTTGGCCGAGGCCGTGCGCGATGGGCGTCGGCGGGAGTTCATGCACTTCGCCGCGTTCAGCGACGAGAGCGACGTGGCGCACATCCCGGACCCCAACGCGTTATCGACGTTCGAGGCGTCGAAGATCGACTGGGCGCATCGCGACACGCCCGACGGGCAGGCGGCGCTCGGCCGCCTGCGCGACCTGCTCGGGATGCGCCGGGCCGAGGTCGTGCCGCATCTCGTCCGTGCCGGCGGCAATGCGGGGCAGGTGATGCATGTGGGCGAGGGCGAGATCGCCGTCGACTGGCAGCTGGGGCAGCGGCTCTGGCAGCTCCGCGCCAACCTGTCCGACGAGGGCCGGGCGCTGCCCGGGGCACGCGGTCGCGAGGTCTACCGCTCGGGCGAAGGGGCGACGGCCGATGCGCCGCCCGCATGGGTCGCGTTCTGGGCGGATGACGCACGATGACCGAGCGGATCGCCACCTACCGGCTGCAGTTCCGCGAAGGCACGACCTTCGACAGCGCCACAGAGATCGTTCCCTATCTGCAGCGGCTCGGCGTCAGCCACCTCTATGCCTCGCCCCTGTTCACCGCGACGGCGGGGTCGACCCACGGCTACGATGTCGTCGACTACAACGAAATCGACCCGGACATCGGCGGCCGCGAAGGGTTCGACCGCCTGTCTGAGGCGCTCAAGCGTGCGGGTATCGGCCTCCTTCTCGACATCGTCCCGAACCACATGGCGGCGTCGCCCGAGAACGCCTGGTGGCGGGACTGCATCGAGTGGGGACCGGCGGCGCGCCATTCGGCACATTTCGACATCGACTGGAGCCGGCGGCTGACGCTGCCGGTGCTCGGCGCCGCGGTCGACGAGGTGATCGCGGCGGGCGAGTTGAGCGTGGGCGTCGACCCCGAAGGCCGCGGGCTGGCGCTCACCTATTGGGACAACGCGTTCCCGCTGACGCCTCCGAGCTATCGTCTGTTGGCCGAGGCCGGGGCGCCCCTGCGGTCGCTGACGGACGCGGCGGAAGTGGCGCAGCCCGAGGAGGCGGACGCGTTCCACGCGCGGATGCACGGCGAGCTCGCGGGCGGGCGCTACGACACAGCGCTTCGCCACATCTCGAACGACCGGGCGTTGATCGCGCGGTTGCACGATGCGCAGCCTTACGCGCTGACCGACTGGAGGGAGGCGCGGACCAACCTCTCCTACCGGCGGTTCTTCGAGGTGACGGGGCTCGTGGGGACGCGGGTCGAGGATGAGGCGGTGTTCGACGACGTCCACCGCCTGACGCTGGATCTCGTGCGAAGCGGTCAGGTGGACGGGCTGAGGGTCGACCACGTCGACGGACTGAGCGATCCGGCCGCCTACCTCGCGCGGCTGCGTGAGGCCGTCGGTCCGGACGTCTGGCTGGTCGTTGAGAAGATCGTCGAGGGGGACGAGACGCTGCCCGACTGGCCGGTCGAGGGCACAACGGGCTACGAGTTCATCGCCGCCATGTCGGATCTGCTGCTGTCGCGGCCGGGGGCGGCGGAGCTCGAGGCGGCCTATGCCGAGCTCTCGACGGCCCCCCCCGCGGCGCAACGGCGGGACGCCGCGAAGCGCCAGATCGTCGTCCACAATTTCGAGGGGGAGCTCGGACGGCTCGTCTCGATGATCGTCGACCAGACCGGCGCGGAAGAGACCCTGGTGCGTGAGGGGCTGGTGGCGCTGATCGTGGCGCTGCCGGTCTATCGGACCTACGGGACGGCCGAGGGGTTCTCCGAGGCCGACCTCGAGGTGCTGCGCCCCGCGCTCTCCGCGGCGTCGGAGGCGGCGCCGGGTGCGGGGGCCGTGCTCGACGCATTGTCGGCGCCCGCCGCGTGGGAGCTCCGTGCGCGGTTCCAGCAGCTCACGGGGCCGGCCATGGCGAAGGCGGTCGAGGACACGCTGTTCTACCGTCACGCGGCGATCCTCGCCTACAACGAGGTAGGCTGCGACCCGGTGCATCCGCCGGCGCGCAGCCTCGACGTGCACGCGCAGTTCGCGGCCCGGCGCACGGCGCAGCCCGAGGGACTTACTGCCACCGCGACGCACGACACCAAGCGCGGCGAGGATAGCCGCGCGCGGCTCTACACCCTCTCGGAGCGGCCGCAGGACTGGCTCGACGGCGTCGTGCGCTGGCGCCAGATGGCCGCGGGCGCGGTTCGCCGCGGCGTGCCGGAACCCGCGAACGAGTGGGCGATCTACCAGGCGCTCGCAGGCATCTGGCCCGAGGGCAGGGCACCGCACGACGCCGACACGCTCGAGGGCCTGCGCGAGCGGTTCCTCGAATACAAGGTCAAGGCCCTGCGCGAGGCCAAGTTGCGCACGACATGGACCGAGGAGGACGAGGCCTACGAGACGGCGATCGAAGCCTATATCGACGCGCTCTTCGCCCCGGAGAACACGCCGTTCCGCAACGATTTTCACGCGACGGTGATGCCCTTCGCGCAGGCCGGGCGGATCACGGGGCTGACGCAGACGCTCTTGAAGCTGACGGTGCCCGGGGTGCCCGATATCTACCAGGGGAGCGAGACCGGGGACTTCTCGCTGGTCGATCCGGACAACCGCCGGCCTGTGGATTTCTCCGCCGTGGCCGCTGCGCTCGAAGAGGCCGACCCTCGTGCCGAGCCGCTCACGAAGCCCGCCGTGATCGAGGCGATGCTGCCGCTCCGGCGCCGGTTTCCGGAGCTGTTCAGCCACGGTACCTACACCCCGCTGCCAGCGGAGGGAGGGGACGCCGGCCTCTGGTTCGCCTTCGAGCGTGCCGCGGGCGAGAACCGGGCCGTCGTTATCGCAACGATGCGCGGCCTGCGCTTTCTCGAGGCGGTGGAGCGCGGTACCTCCGCCACGCTGCACCTGCCGCCGGCCGACGCCGGCTGGCGGGGCGTCTTCTCGCCGACCCGCCTCGAAGGGGGCGCCGCCATCACGCTGCCGCGCGACATCGGCGGGCGTCCGGTCGAGGTTCTGCTCCCGGGCTAGCCGACGAGCAGCCCGAGGACGAAGGCGACGATGACGAGGAGCGTCGGGACGCCGAAGAAGGCGAGCTTGCGTATCTGGTCGGCATCGACGATCACGCCGCTGTCGTAGGCGCGGTCGTCAAAGCGGCCATGCGCCGTTCCCTCGCGCGCGACCGGACCCATGATGTTGTCAGGCCGCTCGCCCGGTTCGTCCTTCTCGGACTTCTGCATCTCCGCCCCCTGACGCGCGAGCATGCTGTCGATGAAGGCGGGCAGAACCATGTCTCCGAAGACGAGCTGCAGGACCGACTTGCCCACGAAGATCTCCCGGTTTCCATCGTCGATCGCCTGCATCACCGCCTTGGCCGCGACCTCGGGCTGGAAGATCGGCGGGGCGGGCTGCGGCATCTTCTCGAGCCGGTTCCGCGCCCATTCGAACTGCGGGGTGTTCACGGCCGGAAGCTGAACGAGGCTGATGTCGATCGGCCGCTTGGACCGGAGGAGTTCGGAGCGGACGGACGACGTGAAGCCGTTGATCGCATGCTTTGCGGCGCAATAGGCGGACTGGAACGGGACCGGCCGGTAGCCGAGCCCCGACCCGATGTTGACGATCTGGCCGCGGTTCATGACGCGGAGCGCCGCGCGAGTGCCGTTCACCTGGCCGAGAAAGGTGGTGCGGACGATGGCCTCGAACTCGTCGACCTCCATCCGGTCGAAGGGCGAGAAGCTGGTCAGCATGGCCGCGTTCACCCAGATGCTCGGAACGCCCAAGGCGCCGACGATGGTGTCGGTCGCGACGTCGAGCTTGGACGCGAGGCCCGCATCGGCCTGGACGGTCTCGACCCGGCCGGGATGCGCCGCCGCCAGAGCCTGCAGGCGATCCTCTCCGCGCGCCATGACGCCGACGCGGAAACCCCGCTCGAGCAGTGATTCGACGACGGCGCGGCCGATGCCTGCGGTGCCGCCCACGACGATTGCGGTCTTCGTTTCTGCCATGCGCTCAAACCCCCATCGTGGCGACGGCGCCGCCGTCCACGCGCCACGACGCGCCGTTCACGAAGCTCGCCCGTTCCGAGCAGAGAAACGCGATCACGGCACCCACCTCGTCCGGCTTGCCGCGCCGCTCGAGGGCGAGATACGGCCTCTCCTCGGCCAGGAAGCTCTGGATCGCCTCGTCGCGCGAGACGCCCATCTCCTCGGCGCGCTTGTCCATCATGAAATCCGTCATCGGCGTCTCGATGAAGGCCGGGGCGACCGTGTTCACAAGCACCCCCTTCTTCGGATACTTCCGCGACAGGCCGCGGCAGAAGTTGAGGAGCGCTGCCTTGGCGGTGTTGTAGACCGCCTCGTCCCAGTAAGGCTGGACGGCGTTCTCGGAGACCACGGCGACGACGCGGCCCCAGCCGTTCTCGGCCATGCCGGGAACGAAGGCGCGCATCACGCGGACGGCCGACATGAAGTCGGTCGCCCAAGCCTCCTCCCAGTCCGCATCCTGCATCTCGAGGGGGTCGCCCTTGGCGCCGGTGACACCCGCGTTCGACACCAGGATCTCGACCGGGCCGTGATCGTTCTCGACGCGCTGGCGCAGATCGCGGACCGCCGCCTCGTCGGTGAGGTCGGCGGCATACCCCCGGACCCCGAGCGCTTCCGACGCCTCGCCAAGATCGTCCTCCGCCAGGTCGGTCAGGACGACCTCGGCACCGCCCTCCTTGAGGAACCTGGCCGTCGCGCGACCCAAACCGCCCGCGCCGCCCGTGATGAGCGCGCGCCGCCCCTCAATGCCCAAATCCATAAACTATCTCCTGCGTCCAAGCCCGTGCCGGGCGTTCGCGACTGAACGTCGACGGCTCAGGCCGGTTCCGGGAATGCCGGGGCGCAAACCCTGGTCATATGTCGCACTTAATACCGGTCGCGGGCGGCTGTGGTTACGAGTCGGTGCGTAGACGTTGCTCTGTTCACTGTTTCCGACCAAACAAGTCCAGCAGGTGACCGGTTCGCGCTGTTTCCTGCGTTCCCACAAAGGCGCCGGCCGGTTCGATCAGGTTCCTGATCTGCTGCTGGTTCGGAACGGGCGCGTTCGCACGGCACGGCGTCGGGGATACTTCGACGTCGTGCCGACTACATGAGCGGCCGCTGCCCGCGCCCTGCTTCCTCCACCATACCGATCTCTTGAAGCGGTTCCAGGTCGGGAATGCGGAGTTTGCCGCCGTGCCAGACGGCAAGCTGCCGTTCGCGGAAACGCGCCAGCGTCTTGTTCGTGTGGACGAGCGACAGCCCCAGCGCATCGGCGAGGTCCTGTTGGCGGAACGGGAGCGGGCAGGCGGTCCCGATCACCAGGCCCAGCTCGTCGCTGCGGACGAAGACTTTGACCAGCGCCCAGGCGACGCGGGCCTCGGCATCCTTCTGACCGACCGTTGCCATGGCATCACCGAGGAAGTGCTCCGCCTCCGCCGCAAGCCAGGTGAGGTCGAAGGCGCGGGAGGGATGCTCGCGGAAGACGCGCCACAGGGATTTCCGGTCGAAGACGCAGAGCGTCATCTTGGTCGATGCCTCCACGGTATGCTTCATCTCCTGCATGAGCCCGGCCTGCATGCCGAGGAAGTCTCCGGGATAGACGAAATTCAGGACCTGTCGGCGGCCATTCGGAAGCGTCTTGTAACGTAGGCCCATGCCACTCAGCACGGTGAAAAGCTGCGGGCTGTTCGACCCCTCGAGCAGGACGACGGTGCCGCGTTCGACCTCGAGTTCACCGACCTTGAAGTCCTGCATGAACATGACCTCGTCGGCGCTCATCTCGGCGAAGATCCGTCGTTTCCTCAGGGGGCAATCGGCGCATTTGACGCGCATGACTTCGCTCCGCATCTATGTCCCATGTTAATGACAGTCGACTTTGAACGGTTCCAAACTGCAGGAATTGACCCAGCAATTGCGGTCCGTTCAAAGATGCTTCATCGCAAGACATTCCTTCTGGTCGAAGATCAGGCCCTGGTACGGCTCGACATCGCGCAGGCCCTTCTTGAGCTCTTTCCGGAGGCTGACATCGTCGAGGCGCGGGGAGCGGCACCGGCGCTGAGGTCGCTCGAACGGATCGCGCGGCTGACCGGAGCGATCTCGGGCATCGGCTTCGAGACGACGCGGAACAGCGGGCTCGGTGCCCGCGTGACAACGTTGGGCGGCTGGCTCATCTGCCTCGACGAGCGGCATACCGACGGCATTCTGGCCGAAGGGTGGCATCCCCTGCCGCAACCGTTCGGCACCGAGGATCTGCAGCATCTCGTACGTGCCCGGGACTTCGACGAGGTGCGCTCGCCCGCCGCCCACTAGCTCGGTTGCCGGCGCATCCGGTGAACGCTACGCTGCGACGCGGCATCGGAGGGCGGCTTGGGGCACATCATAACGCTTGCGCAGCAAAAGGGCGGGTCCGGCAAGACGACCCTCGCCATCAACATCGGTTGCGCGGCGATGGCGGGCGGGCATTCCGTGGCCTTCCTCGATACCGACCCGCAGGGCAGCTTAGGACGGTGGTTCATGCTCCGCCGGGAGGCCGGGGCGCCGGAGATGGCCTTCGCCACGGCCAGCGCCTGGGGCGTGACGTACGAATGCGAGAAGCTGGCCGCGGCTCACGATCTGGTCCTCGTCGACACGCCGCCCAAGGTCGACGCCGACCTGCGCCCCGCGCTGCGCGCGAGCGACCTCGTGGTGGTGCCGATCGCGACGTCGCATCTCGACCTGTGGGCCACCGAGAGCGTCCTCGACCTCGCCCGGCGGGAGGGGCGTGCGACGCTCGTCGTACTCAACCGCGTTCCGTCGCGGACGCGGATGCTGGGCGAGATGGTCGAGGCCGTGGACCGCATCGACGCCCCGCAGGCCACGACGCGGATCGGGAACCGCGTCGACTTCGCCGCAGCGGCCGGGCGGGGGCTGAGCGCCGTCGAGGCGCCGCGTCGCGGCAAGGCGGCTCAGGAGGCGACCGCGCTCTGGCACGAAATCAAGGATCGGCTTGGCGCCGGCGACGGTTAGGCGCCGCGCAACGCTCCGTCAGCGCAGCCGCGTCGCGATCTCGTCCTTCAGATGCATCCGCCGGCGACGCAGATCCTCCTCGTGTTCCTCGCTCATCGGTTCGGTCCGGCTCTCCGCCCGGTGGATCGCGCGGTTCACCTCGTGGTACTCGTCCGTCAGCCGCCGGAAGTGCTGGTCCGTCTCGCGCAGGGTGTGAATGGCGTCGGCCTTTCCCGGGAACTCCTCGACGAGTTCGTGGGGCGTGTGCGACATTGCGGTCTTCCTCCGTTTCGCCCGCGACCATGCCTCGGCCCGTCGGGGGTCACCCCCGACCTGCCAGGCCGCAGCCGGCTGTCGAAGCGGGGCTGGATCGCGAAAAAAAGGGGCGCCCGCAGGCGGGCACCCCGTCATCCTTTCGGCGCCTGCAATCAGGCGAGCGAGATGTTGGTCGCCGACTCGCGCCCGTCGCGGCCGCGCTCGAGGTCGTAGGTGACCTTCTGGT
>CAYMRW010000037.1:0-13393 GCA_964392825.1 uncultured Rhodobacterales bacterium | reverse complement strand
CGCCGGGCGGTCGCCGACCGCCGGCCCGACGCGAAGCCGCGCGAAGCCGAAGGCGGCGGCGCGCCGCGGCAGAGGGCGGCGGCGCGGCGTGGTGGCGGCGATCTCGATGCGGACGACCTGTTCAAGTCGCTCGGGGTCGCGGTCGAGATGGAAGCGCGCGGTCGCCGCGGCGTCGACGTTGCGGCACCAGACCCGCCGGCCGTCGGCCGATACCGACAGACGGACGCCGCGCTCAGCATCGGCGCGGCTCACGGTCAGGTCGATCTCGACCTCGACCGCGCCGCGGGCCGGCGGCAGCGCGAAGAAGAGGGCGGCCGCGCCCCTTAGGCTCCAGTTCACGCCGCCCGCCGGCATCCCCGACCAGCCCTCGGCAAGGATGCCGCGCGACGTCGTTCCCGACTCGAACGTCACCGGGGTTCCGAACGGTACGGTGTCGGGCCAGCGCGGCTGGTCCAGCGCCGCGAGGCGACGTTCCAGCGCCGAGCCGGCTGCTGGCCGGAGCGACGCCGGGCCGTCGCCAAGCTCGGGACTGTCGAGCCGCCGCGTGGCGACCGTCGCCGCCGCGAAGCGGCCGATGGCGGCGACCGCCGACAGGCGCTGGCCAAGGGGCAGCGGCTCGGCCAGCGCCTGACCCGCCGCGCGCACCGCGCGGCGCCGGAAGTCCGCGAGGTCCCGGGTCCAAACGGCCGCCCTGCCGCGGATCTCTAGCGCCAGGAGACGCGCGGCCATGCGCATCTCGGCGGCGCGGTCGCCGGGCAGGACGCGACTCGCGGCGATCGAGTCCAGCGCCTCGGCCTTGATCTCCAGATCGCGGAGGCCGCGGCCCATCGACCACGCCGTGAACGTATCGTGCCGGTTGTAGTGGTTGCCGCCGTGGACGCGGTAGCCGCCGAGGACGCGCCGCACCGCGCGAACCCGGCCCGTGAGGCCGACCGCGCGCACCAGCCACGCGTCGGCACAGATGCGCCATGCGTCTTCGGGCATGGGCATCAGCGGCTCCAGCGCCGCGCGGTTAAACACGTTGCCGCTGGTCGGGGCGAAGACGAAGCTGCCGGTCAGCGAGCCGCCGCGCAGGATCTTCGGTCGATTGTCCCCGTCGTCGGCTGTAAGCGCGAGGTCGTGCAGGCCGACGCTGCGGCCGCCGGCATCGATGCGTTCGAGGCCGAAGACGAGCTGCGCCAGGTCCGCGTGCCAGTGCTCCCGGATCAGTTCCGCCGCCTCGGGCCGCAGGACGTCGTCGGCGTCAAGGAACAGGATCGCAGTGCCCGAGGCGGCAGCAAACCCGGCATTGAACGCGCCGGCTTGCCCGCGTCCCCCGGTCCGAACGACGGCGACGTGGCCCGCGTGCCGCTCGAGGACGGCCTCCGACCCATCGGTCGAGCCGTCGTCGACGACCACGATCTCGTCGACCGGGACGGTCTGGTCGAGGACGCTCTGCAGGCAGGCGTCGAGGAAGTGGCCGTAGTCGCGGTTGGTGACGATGACCGATAGGCGCGGTGGCGCCGAAGCGGTCGGCTCGCGTGCCTCAGATCCCGGGGCCGCGCCGAGGTCGTCCTCCAGAATCGCGCGCCGATCGAGCATGCAGGGACGACGTCAGTAGCCGCCTCGGTCGTCGGACCGGTCATCACTCCGCGTGTCCTCGCGCCCGGTGCCGCCCCGGTCGTCGGAGCGATCGTCGCTTCGACCGTCCGCGCGTCCCGGCCCGCCGCGACTGTCATCGTCGGATCCCCGACGTTCGCCTCCGGCGCTGCGCGCCTGGCTCGCGATCTGCTCGGGCAACTGATCGACGGTGTCGAGCGGCAGGTCGGCCAAGAGCTCGGGAGAGACCTGAGCCAGCGTCGAGGCCGGCATCGCCGCGAGCAGGGGGGAGATGCACTGGGCGTCGGGGGCCGCCCGCAGGAGCGACTCGACATCGGTCACGCTGCGCGACTGGAGCGCGCGCTGACACAGGGCGTCGACGGTCTGCTGGTCGACCTGCCGAACCGTGGTGGTCGTCGTGGTGGCCCCGGTGCACCCGACCTGCACCACCGCAAGTGTACCGACCGAGACCCCCAGCATGAGCGAGCGCGTGAGCGACCGTGCGGACTTCTCGTTCTCGCTCATGGTGCCCCCCCGGGTGTCCCCACGTCAGCCTATCGCCCGAGGGGCCGAATATCAACAACTTGGCGGCTCTCGAACCGTTCGGGGTTCGAGGCGGCCCGGACCAAGCCCCGCGAAGACGTTATGACGCACGGTCAACGGAAGGTTGCTGCCGCGGGGCGCATCGGGTTAGCCTGACGTTCGGTAAAGGGCATTGGTGCAACGATGTTTCAGGCAGCTTTTTGCGCGGCGAGACGCGTGGGTCGTGCTGCCTTCGGACTTGTCGGTCTCACGGCCCTGTTCCTCGCCGCGGCCGTCCTCGCTCAGGACGAGGATACGACGCGCTTCGCCCTCGTCATCGGCAACAGCGACTATCGGCATATCGACGAGTTGCCCAATCCGGTCAACGACGTCGAGGACCTGTCGGAGAAGCTGCGGGCGCTTGATTTCGACGTGACGGTGCTGGCGAACGAGAGCTACGCGGCGATCCAGGACGGCATCACCGCCTTCGGCCAGAAGAGCATCGGCGCCGAGATCGCCCTGATCTTCTACGCCGGCCACGGCATGCAGGTCGACGGGGAGAATTATCTGCTGACGGTCGATGCGCGCCCGCGGCAGGAGGATTGGCTAGAGGAGCATGCGATCCGGTCCACCGACCTCCGGGAGATCTTCGCCTTCGTCGAACCCGACCTCGCGATGCTGATCCTCGATGCGTGCCGCGACAATCCTTTCTTCGGCGTCGTCTCGGACAGGCCGGGCCTCGCGAGCGGCACTGTCGCGGAGAACGAGATCAACCCCTCCCGCGGTGCCGCGGGCACGCTGATCGCCTTCGCCGCCGAGCCCGGCAAGACGGCGATGGATGGGGGCGACGGCAACTCCCCTTTCACCACCGCGCTGCTGCAATGGATCGACCAGCCTGGCCTCGAGGTCGGCTTCATGTTCCGCAAGGTGCGCCAGACGGTGATGGAGCTGACCTCGGGCCATCAGGTGCCGTGGGTCGAGGAGTCGCTGATCGACACCTTCTACCTGCACACCGGCATGCGGATGGAGGGGGGCGATGTCGGGCTCGCGGCGCTCCTGTTCGAGCAGGTCCCCGAGTTCGAGCACCCGCTGGAGCAGCGCGCCTTTCTCGAGTTCGCCTCGCGCCTCTTCGGCGAACAGGCGCTCGAGGACCGGCCGCAGGTGGTCCAGGCGTCGCTCGATGCCGGTGCCGCCGAGGCCGATGCCGAAGACTGGGAAGATCAGGCGCTCGTCCACGGCGCGCTGACATGGCTGCCGATCCGCGGAAGCACCGACCCGGAGGTGTTCCGGCGCTTCGTCGAGCGGTTTCCGGAGAGCCCGTTCGCCGATCTCGCCGAAGCGCGTCTGGCCGAGCTGTCGACCTCCGATCCGGCCACCGACGCGACGGGCGACCCGGCATCGACCGGGACCGCGCCGGCAGACGGGACCCCGGCGCGGAGGGCCGATCCGGGGGCCGTCGCGGACGGTTCGGCGGAGGCGTCGCCGTCCGCCGGCGATGCCCCGGAGGCCCCGGACGAGGCGGCGCAGTCCGAGATCCCCGTCGATCCGGAGGTCTACGCGGCGGTGGAGGAGGACCTGTCCCTCGATCGCAGCCAGCGCGCGGCGCTACAGGGCCTGCTGGCGGAGGCGGGGTATTACCGGGGCCCCCTCGATGCTGCCATCGGCCCGATGAGCCGCGCCGCGATCGAGGCATTCCAGCGCGACGCCGAGCTCTACGCGACGGGCCATGTCGATCGCGCGACCCTGCGTGCCCTGGTGGCGCGCGCCGCGACCGATCGGCTTCTCGGCGACATTCCCGACGGCGAACGGCGCGCCATCCATGAGCTTGCCGCGTTCGGCCTGAGCGGCTCGGATGCAGAGCCGCAGGTCATCCGTGTCGCCAGCTGGCATCGTTTCCCCGAGGTGCTCGCGGTCTGGCAGCGGATCGCCGACGCCTTCGAGGCGGAGCATCCCGGGACGCTGGTCGAGTTCGATACCCGCATCCTGAGCGACTACAAGGCGCAGCTTCTCTCCATGCTCGGTTCGCGCCACCCGCCCGATCTCTTCGCCTCCTTCGGCGGCGGGCATCTCCGCTCGCTCGTCGAGGCGAACTTCGTTCGGGATCTGACGCAGAGCGTCGGTGCCGACCTCGCCACGAGCTTCAAGCCGGGCGCGCTGGCCAACCTCGTGGTCGACGACCGCCTCTACGGCGTGCCGGCGCGGATCACGCTCGCCAGCCTGTGGGCGAACCGCGCCCATCTCGAGGCTGCGGGCGTCGCACCGGAGGAACTCGAGACCTGGCGCGGCTTTCTCGAGGCGGTCCCGAAGCTCAAGGCGGCGGGTATCACCCCGATCTCGGTCGGCGCCGGGGAAGGTTGGCCCATGTCGCTCTACTGGTCCGGTCTGGCGCTGGGGCTCGGCGGGAAGGACGCGATGGAGGACGCTTTGTCCGGCGCCGATGCAGGGTTTCGCGCCGACGAGTTCGTGGAGGCCGGGGAGCTCCTGGCCGAGCTCGCCGCGCTAGAGCCGTTCCAGCGGCGGCATCTGCAAGCGGACGAGAACCAGTCCATCGGCACCTTCACCGACGGATACGCGGCGATGCACCTGAACGGCGACTGGGTGCAGTCCCGGCTGCTTCGGACCTGGAAGGGAAGCAACCCGCAGGAGGAGATCGTGCGCATCCCGTTTCCGCCGCGCGACCTGATGCCCGACGATACGCTGGTCACGCTCGGCGGCGTCACGAGCTGGGTGGTCCGGGAGGACGCCCCCGAGGAGACCGAGACGCTCCTGCGCGAGCTCGCGGGCGTCGAGGCGCAAAGGACGCTGGCGGCAATGGGTTTCGGCATCCCGAGCATCGCCAACGCCGACGATGCGCTCGAGGACCCGGTTCAGCAAGCCGTCGCCGGCACGCTGACCGTGACCGACTACCACCAGCTCTTTCTCGACCAGCTTCTCGGCCCCGTCGCCGGCGAGGCGGTGAACGACGCGGTGGTGGCGCTCGCCCGTGGCACAGCCACGCCCGAGGAGACCGCCTCGGCCATCGAGGCGGCATGGGCGCCGTTCCGCGCGGCGTGGGGCATCGCGGCATCGGCGGACCCGGCCGCGGCCCCGGTTGCGGCGGAATGAGCATGGGTGGGACGAGATCCGAGGCGGAGTGAGATCGATGTGGGGACGACGACTGAAACTCGCGGCGCTGGCGCTCGCCGTGCCTTTGGCCGCCGGCGCACAGGCCGAGAAGGTGTGCCAGACCGCCATCGGCTGGTGCCCGGCCGAAGCGACGGAAGAGGGGTCGCTCGACTGCCGCTGCCGGAACGCCGACGAGGTGCTGTCGGGCCTCGTCGTCGACGTGCCCCGGCTGAACCCGCTGACCCGGCTCGACGCGCCGGCGCGGACCCGAGGCATCGCCACGCGCGCCTTCGCCGGGCCCTCGCAGATCCCGCCGTCGGAGTACCGCGCCTACGGCATGGTGCTGTTCAAGAGCCGGGCATCGCGCTTCAACCGCGACCGCCATATCCAGATGTGCGAGGCCTACACGGCGGCGCTCGCGCATACGACGGAGTCGAACATCCCGCGGTCGGAACAGATGGTCACCGTCTGGCCGGTCACGCGCGACGACATCGCCGACGCGATCAACCCGCTGACCGGCATGGCGCCCTGCGACCAGGCCGTCGACCATTACGGCCTCGTTCAGGCGCAGAATGCCTTGCGGATTCTGGAGACCTATTCCGGGCCCGACGGCGCCTACGACACCGACGGGCGGGGCCCGTTCCTCGTCGCTTGGACGCCGGGCAGGTTGATCGGGCAGGACCCTTCCATCGCGCTCCTCGTCGATCTGTCGCACGTCGACAGCGACGCGCAGGCCCTCGAAATGATGACCATGTGGCACGACAAGATACAGGACGACCCGTCCCTGTGGCAGGACGAGGCGGTACGGCCGCGCCTGATCGACGTGATCCGGCGTTTCTTCGATCAGAACGGCGTCATCCTCGACGCGGTGAGTTCGCTCTGATGTCGATCCTGGCGAGCCTCGCCAAGCACGGCATCTCGGCCATCGTCGGCTTCGTCCTCGGGCTCGTGGCGATCGCGGTCATCGAGCCGGTGACGACGAACGGCAAGATTCTGCTCCTGCTGACGGTGATCTGCATCTGTGTCGTCCTCGGCGCGCTCTTCGCGATCGTCACGCGCGGGCGGTGGCCGCGGGGCGACAGCGGCAAGGAGTGAGCGATGCGGCCCGCTCCGCCGCGCCTCGATAGAGGTCCGTCCTAGAAGCGCACGTTGCTGTGCGTGATGCCGGTGCCTGCGTCGTTCTAGCGGAGGGGCGAGGTTCGGGGGCGGGTTCTCCGCCGCGGCCGCGAACTTGCATCCGATCCGCGCCAATCACCCGCACCAAGCGCTCCGAGCGATCCTCCGCGATGTCCGCGTGCGGACCGGTCCGGTCTGCGGCCGGGACGGCACCGCAAAAGACATCGTTCAGGCATCCATTTTGCGGGTTGTGATCGTTAGGCCTCCTGCTACGGTCCGTTGACTGCGGGGTTACAACCGGAGAGGCCTCCCAAACTGGATGATATGGGGGAAGGCCCTGCGACCGAGGCACGAGCCGACCGGGTCCTGAACGCGCACGAAGAGGCTGCGGCAGGCCCTGACAGAACCGGACAACGGTTCGACCAAGGGAGGGACAGTGATGCCGGGGCAGTTCCAAATCTCCGCGATCGATCTGACGATCCTGGTCGCGTACCTCATTCTAAGCCGAGTGCTCGCGCTGTGGCTTGTGCGCGGCGGGTCGAAGGACACCGATGGGTTCTTCCTCGGCGGGCGCAACTTCATCTGGCCGCTGATCGGGTTCTCTCTCTTCGCGACGAACATGTCGGGCGGCTCGTTCGTCGGCCTCGCCGGTGCCGGATACGGCTCGGGGATTGCGGTCTACTCGTACGAGTGGATGGCGGCGGTCATCCTGGTGTTCTTCATCCTGTTCCTGCTGCCGTTCTACCTGCGCACCCGGATCTTCACGATGCCGGAGTTCCTGGAACGGCGCTACGACCGGCGCTCGCGCTACCTCTTCGCGGTGCTCCTGCTGGTCCTCGGGATCTTCCTCGACTGCGCCGGGACGCTCTACGCGGGCGGGCTCGTGATCCAGGTCCTGTTCCCCGAATGGCCGCTCTGGTGGGGCGTCCTCGGGCTTGCGCTTCTCGCCGCCGTGCTGTCGGTGACGGGCGGTCTCGGCGCGGTCGTGATCTCGGACGCGATCCAGGCCGTGGTCCTGCTGATCGGCGGCACGATCGTGTTCTTCGCCGCGTGGGCTGCGATCCCGTCGTGGGAGGCGGTGCGCGAAACGGCACCCGAGGGCGCGCTCTCGATCATCCGGCCGCTCGACGATCCGGGGCTGCCGTGGCTCGGTCTGATCGTCGGCGTGCTGCCGATCGGCATGTACTTCTGGATGACGAACCAGCTCATCGTGCAGCGCGTGCTCGGCGCCAAGGACATCGATCACGGCCGCTGGGGCTCGATCTTCGCGGGCTTCCTCAAGCTGCCGATCCTGTTCATCATGGTGTTGCCGGGGGTGATGGCGATCCCGCTCTACCCCGACCTCGCGACGCCCGACCTTGCGTTCCCGACGCTGGCGTTCGACCTCCTGCCGGTCGGCATCCGCGGCATCGTACTGGCGGCCCTGGTGGCGGCGATCACGTCGACGGTCGACTCGATCCTGAACTCGTCCTCGACGCTGGTGACGATGGACCTCGTGCGCCCGCTGCGGCCGAAGACGCCGGACCGGACGCTGGTCCTCATCGGCCGCATCACCACCCTCATCGTGACCGTGGTCGCGATCCTCTGGGCGCCGCAGATCGGCAACTTCCCGTCGCTCTGGACCTACTTCCAGTCGATCCTGGCCTACATCACGCCGCCGGTCCTGATCGTGTTCCTCGCCGCCGTGTTCTGGCCGCGCGGCAACGGCACCGGCGCGTTCGCGACGCTGGCCATCGGCATCGTCGTCGGCATCCTCGGGCTGATGACGAACGAGGCGATGGGCCTCTTCGACATCCACTTCCTCTACGCCAACGGCATCCTCTGCGTCTTCGCCGCCATCGTCATGGTGGCGGTCAGCCTGATGACCTCGCCGCCCGACCCCGAGGTGGCGCGCGAGATGACTTGGAGCCCGCATCTCTGGCACGAGGAGACCGCGGCGCTGCGCGGGACGCCATGGTACAAGAACTACCGTTATCTCTCGATACTCCTGCTCCTCACCACGGCGGTCATCGTCTGGATTTATCGCTGAGCAGGGGAAGGAGGCGACCATGACCATCTCGAGACGCCATTTCCTGGAGACCACGGCCGCGGGCGTGGCAACCGGCGCGCTGGCGGCGCCCGCCGTCCTCGCGCAGGCGCGGACGACGCTGAACTTCGCCTTCGCGCCCGACGAGTCCGGCGCGATCCAGGCTCTCATCGACGAGTTCAACGGTACCAACGGCGACGGTATCGAGGTTTCCTGGATCGAGGCGCCGGAACAGTCGGACGACTACTTCCGTTTCCTGGTGTCGGAGTTCGAGGCCGGGGCGACCGAGATCGACGTGTTCGGCTCGGACGTCATCTGGACCGCGGAGCTCGCCACGAGCGACTGGATCCGCGACCTGTCGCAGCAGGTCTTCGGCGACATCGATACGAGCGCGATCCTGCCCGCGGCACTGAACTCGGCCTACTACCGCAACCGTCTCTGGGCGGTGCCCTGGTACACCGACGCGGGCATGCTGTTCTACCGCCGCGACCTGCTCGAGGAGGCCGGCATCACCGAGCCGCCAGCGACCTGGGACGAGTTGTCCGCCGCCGCGCAGACGGTGATGGAGGCGTCGGGCGTACCGCATGGGCTGGTGCTGCAGGGCGGCCGTTACGAGGGCGGCGTCACCAACGCGCTTGAGTTCATCTGGTCCGCGGGCGGTCGTGTCTGGACCGGGCAATCCGAGGTCGCAGGCGCCTTCGGGCTGCAGGTCGCCGAGCCGAACGTGATCGTTCTCGACTCCCGCGCCTCGGCCGCCGGGCTCGCCAAGGCCCGCGAAATGGTCGAGGCGGGCGTGATCCCGGAGGCGGTCACCGACTTCGACGAACGCGAGGCCCTGCGGGTCTTCGCATCGGGCGATGCGGTGTTCATGCGCAACTGGCCCTTCGCATACGGGCTCCTCGGTAGCGAGGAGTTCGGGCGGGTCAGCCCCGACCAGGTCGGCGTCGCCCGGATCCCCACTCTCCGGCCGGATCTTCCGTCGTACAGCTGCCTTGGCGGCTGGAACCTCGCCATCAGCGCGCGGTCGCAGCAGGCCGCTGCCGCGTGGGCGTTCATCCGCCATGCGATCCAGCCCGAGCAGCAGCGCCAGATGGCCCAAACCGGCGGCTTCCTCCCCGTGCTCACCCCGCTCTACGACGAACCCGGACTGCGCGACGCGGTGCCGGTCATCGCCCTCGGCGGCGAGGCGGTCCGCGCAGCACGGGCGCGGCCAAGCTCGCCGATCTACTCCCTCCTGTCGCCGCGGGTCTCGATCATGTTCAATCGCGTCCTCTCCGGCGAACGCGAAGCGGCCCTGGCCGTCGCGCAGACGGCGCAGGAGCTCGAGACGATCGTCCACAACCATCGCTACTGACGGGGGGACCACGATGTCGGCAGAAACCTTCCCAATGAAGATCCTGGTGGCGTCCGACGGGTCGGGTCCGTCGGACGCGGCGATACGGCTCCCCGGCAGCCTGGCCGCGAAGACCAGCTCCGAGCTCCACGTCCTCCACGTCACGCTGATCTCGAGGTGGATCTACCCCGACCTCTTGTCGGAGTCCCAGGTCGAGCGGATCAAGGTGGACTCTGAGAAGCGGCTCGCGGACGAGGAGAGCCGCGCCAAGGAGAGCGGTGTGGATATCACCCAGAGCCATCTGCGCTACGGCCGCGCCGACGCCGAGATCCTCAACCTCGCCGAGGAGCTTCAGGTCGGCATGATCGTGATCGGCAACCGCTCCGGCGATGCGATGAGCCGCATCCTCCTGGGCAACGACGCCGAGAGCGTCGTCCGCCACGCACCCTGCGCGGTCCTGGTTGCGCGCGAGCCCGAGCCATGACGCGGCCTCCTGCCCCGAGCCCCGGCGTCGAACCCATCGCGAGGTCGACGCAAGGATCGCCGCGAGCTTCTGACGGCTAGGCTTCCCCCTGTACCAAACGCGCGATGTCACGCTCCGCCGGATTGCGAACGTCCCTGCTTCAACGGCGACATCGAACCGGGGTTCTCGTGCCCGGGAGCGGTCATGCGCATGGCGGGTGATCCGCGCCGAGCTTTACCGGCGGCGACGTTCTTCCTATTTTGCCAGCCCATGGCCCGCGGGCGTCGGCGCGGCGTTCGACGGTAGGGGCAAGAGGATTGCCGGCGCCTGTGGTCGCCTGCGTCTTGCGGATCCCCGCGGTCCGATTGACACGACGTGAGGGACGCGACTACTTTACGCGCGCAAAACGCATAATCCCACGGGCGTCAGGTCAGGCGGAGTCATGCGGCAGGAACGGGTCAGGACGATGGAGGAACTCGCCACGCTCAGCGGCGTCTCCCGTCCTACGCTCTCCAAATACTTCAACGACCCGACTTCGGTACGGCAATCGACGCGAGAGCGGATCGAGGACGCGCTGAGCCGGTACGACTACACGCCGAACGTCTATGCGATCAACCAGAACAGGCACATCACCCGCAATATCGGGATCGTCGTTCCGTATCTCGCCGACCCCTTCTTCGCCGAGGTCGCGCGCAACCTCGAACCGCTCTGCGCCGACGCGGGCTTCAATCCGATCCTGCTGAGTTCGCACGGCGATCCGGACCGCGAGGTGCAGAACCTCGAGAGCCTCCGCGGCATCAGACCGGCCGGCGTGCTCCTGGCGCCGCTCGGACGGCGGTCGAGGCATGACGATCTGCGGGCATTCTCCGAGGACGTGCCCACCGTCCTGTTCGACTGCGATGTCGACGGGGTGGGCGACGCCTTCTTCGGGTCAAACAACGCGCAGAGCATCGGTCTGGCGGTCGAATACCTGGCGCGGACCGGTGAGGCGCCAGCCTTCTTCGAGATGCGGTCGGCGCCCAATCCCAACGCGAACAAGCGCCGGGCGGCCTATGAGGGGGCGATGCGGGGCCTCGGGTGGGAACCCATGATTATCGCCGTCGACGGGTTGGGCTGGAACTTCGAGGAGATCGCCTTCGATGCGGCGGGGCGCCTGTTCGCTGCCCGAAGTCTGCCGTCGGACACCCTGCTCTGCAGCAACGATCGCCTCGCGATCGGCGTTCTCGCGGCGGCCTACGAACACGGATACCGGGTCGGGATCGGCCACGGCCACGCGCTGCGCGTCGCGGGCCACGACGATCACCCCTATGCGCGCTTTACCTGTCCATCGCTGACGACGGTCGCGCAGGACTACGATCAGATCGCGGGCGGCAGTCTCGACCTGCTGGTCTCCGTCATCGCGTCGGGCGAGCGACCGGACGCCAAGCGGTCCAACCTTTTCGACGGCAAACTCGTTCTCCGCAAATCGGCATGACTTTCCACGCGTAAAAATATCATTTGACGCGAGTTGTGCGATCGCTTAATAAACTGTGCAACATCCAAGCTCGGGAGGAAATGGGGATGTCACTCAGGCTCGTTCTCGGCGCCACGACGGCGCTCACGCTCTGCACGACGGCGGTCGCCGCCCAGGAGACGACGCTGACGATCGCGACCGTGAACAACGGCGACATGATCCGCATGCAGGGTCTCAGCGACAGCTTCACCGAACAGCACCCGGACATCGCCCTCGAGTGGGTCACGCTCGAGGAGAACGTGCTCCGTCAGCGCGTGACCACCGACATCGCCACGCAGGGCGGGCAGTATGACGTGTTGACCATCGGCACCTACGAGGTCCCGATCTGGGCGGAGCAGGAATGGCTCGTCGGGCTCGAAGACCTGCCCGCGGAGTACGACGTCGACGATCTCCTGCCGTCGATCCGGGAAGGTCTCTCGCTCGACGGCACGCTCTATGCCCTGCCGTTCTACGGCGAGAGCTCGATGGTGATGTACCGGACCGACCTGTTCGGGGAAGCCGGCATCGAGATGCCGGACGAGCCCTCGTGGGACTTCATCGCCGATGCCGCGCGGCAGCTCACCGACCGCGGGAGCGAGCAGTACGGCATCTGCCTCCGCGGCAAGCCGGGCTGGGGCGAGAACACCGCCTTCATCACCACGCTGGCCAACTCGTTCGGCGCACGCTGGTTCGACGAGGAGTGGACCCCGCAGTTCGATCAGCCGGAATGGAAGGAGGCTCTGACCTTCTACCTCGAGCTAATGGCGGACGCCGGGCCTCCAGGAGCCTCGTCGAACGGCTTCAACGAGAACCTCGCGCTGTTCCAGCAGGGCAAGTGCGCGATGTGGATCGATGCCACCGTCGCGGCCTCGTTCGTGACCAGCCCCGATGACAGCGCCGTTGCCGACAGTGTCGGCTTCGCCATGGCACCGGATCGCGGCCTCGGGCGCCGCGCGAACTGGCTCTGGGCCTGGTCGCTCGCGATCCCCTCGAGCTCCGACGCGGTGGACGCGGCCAAGGAGTTCATCACCTGGGCCACGTCGAAGGAGTATCTCGAGCTCGTCGCGTCGACCGAGGGCTGGGCGAACGTGCCCCCGGGAACGCGGACTTCGCTCTACGAGAACCCGCAATACCTCGACGCCGCGCCCTTCGCCCAGATGACGCTCGACTCGATCAGCGCGGCCGATCCGAACAATCCGACGGTCCAGCCAGCGCCCTATGTCGGCGTGCAGTTCGTCGCGATCCCGGAGTTCCAGGGCATCGGCACCGCCGTCGGCCAGACCTTCTCGGCGGCGCTCGCCGGGCAGATGGACGCCGAACAGGCGCTGCAGACGGCTCAGCAACTGACGCAGCGCGAGATGCAACGCGCCGGCTACATCCAGTAACGCGACACCGCCGCGGGCCGCACGCGCGGCCCGCGGCAAACGAGGCGCCTACTCGGGAGGAGAGACATGGCGACCCAGCATTCCCGCGCCGCGGCGCGGCTGATGATCTCGCCCGCCGTCATCCTGCTGCTCTTGTGGATGATCGTGCCGCTGGCTCTGACGCTCTACTTCTCGACGCTGCGCTACAACCTCCTGATGCCCGGGACCAACCCGTTCGTGGGGTTGGAAAACTACAGCTACTTCTTCACCGACCCGGCCTTCACCACCGCGCTGGTCAACACGCTGCTGCTGGTCGGCGGCGTGCTCCTGATCACCGTTTGCGGCGGCGTGGCGCTGGCGCTGCTGCTCGACCAGCCGATGTGGGGTCAGGGCA
>CAYMRW010000036.1:0-13404 GCA_964392825.1 uncultured Rhodobacterales bacterium | reverse complement strand
CCCGCGCGCCGAGCGTCGCGCCCCAGGCGGCCACGGCGAGGGCCGCCGCCAGCGCGACGAGGAGCGGCACGGCGTGCTCGGCGCCCGGCGGCGGGAAGTCGGCGCGCGACGTCCAATAGAAGAAGAAACCGAAGACCAGCGAGGCGAAGGCCGTGGCGTCGCCCAGCATGGTGATCCACATCCCCCACCAGCCGACCGCGTCGGGGCCCGAGGCGTAGGTCGGCAGTGTCAGGCCGAGGCCCACGTCCTTCTGCTCCTTCTCCGGCACCCGCGCCGTTGCCGTCCAGAGCCACCAGATCACGCAGGCGCCGGCGAGCCCGCCCGAGACGGCGGCGGGCCAGTAGAGCTTGAACGTGGGCAGGATGAAGAGGCCGGCGGTGAAGAGCGCCGCCAGAAGGGTGATCCACGTCGGGCCAGTGACGCGCTGCACCTGGATCGGGCGGGCGTCGATGACCGAGGTCACAAGCGTCTCGCGGCAGCCCTCCTCGGCGTCCGGCAGGTAGTAGCGGCCGGCGTCGATCCGCTCCAGCATCTTCGGCTGCTGCCAGAGCGGGTAGCGGGTCTCGACGAAGGGGATCGAGCGGATGCCCCACGCCTCCTCCGGCACGTCGTGGGTCCATTCCAGCGTGCCGGCGCCCCAGGGGTTGCGCGCGATCTGCGGCTGCCGCCCCTTGGGGCGGATCACGTCCCAGACGAAGACCAGGATGCCCGTCGCCGTGACGTAGGCGCCGGCGGTCGCCATCAGGTTCCAGGGCTCCCATCCGAGGCCCGCGGGATAGGTCCAGACACGGCGCGGCATCCCTTCGAGCCCCGCGATGTGCATGGGAAAGAACGTCAGGTTCATGCCGACGAAGGTCAGCCAGAACGACCAGCGTCCCAGCCGGTCCGACAGCATCCGCTTGGCCAGAACCGGGAAGAAGTAGTAGACCCCCGCGATCACCGGAAAGATCATGCCGCCGAAGAGCGTGTAGTGCAGGTGCGCGACGACGAAGTAGGTGTCGTGCACGGCCCAGTCGAAGGGCGCGAGCGCCACCATCACGCCGGTCAGCCCGCCGATGGTGAAGATGGCGATGGCGCCCGCCAGCCACAGCATCGGGACGTTGGGCCTGACGCTCCCCACCATCAGCGTGGCGATGAACGCAAAGAGCTGGATGCCGGTCGGGATCACCACCGCCTCGGACGCCGCCGAGAAGAAGCCGAGCGAGATCGTGGGCAGCCCCGTCGTGAACATGTGGTGCACCCAGAGGCCGAAGCTGAGAAAGCCGGTGCCGACGGCCGAGAGCACGATCCACGAGTAGCCGACGATGGGTGTGCGCGCGACGGTGGGGATCACCATCGCGGCGATGGCGATGGAGGGCAGGAACACGATGTAGACCTCCGGATGGCCGAAGATCCAGAAGAGGTGCTGCCAGAGCAGCGGGTCGCCGCCGCGCTCGGGGTCGAAGAACGGCCAGTCGAGCGCCCGCTGCAGCTCGAACAGGAGGTCGCCCGCGATCAGCGGCGGAAAGGCGAAGAGGATCATGCCGCCGACCACGAGAACGTACCACGCGTAGAGCGGCATCAGGTTCACGCGCATGCCGGGCGGCCGGCACTTGAGCGTGCCGACGATGAGCTCCACGGCCGCGGCGATCGACGCCACCTCGATGAACGACAGCCCGAGCAGCCAGATGTCGGGGCCGAGGCCCTCATCCTCGACCGACAGCGGCGGGTACATGAACCAGCCCGACCGCGGCGCCGAGTCGAACAGGATCGAGCCCAGGACGAAGATGCCGCCGATCAGGAAGCACCAGTAGCCGAAGGCCGAGAGCCGCGGGAACGGCATGTCGCGCGCGCCGAGGAAGGCGGGCAGGATCAGGATCGAGATCGCCTCGAAGATCGGCACGGCGAAGAGGAACATCATCGCCGAGCCGTGCATGGTGAAAAACTGGTTGTACCGGTCGGCGTCGAGGATCTCGAGGCCCGGCACGGCGAGCTGCGTGCGCATGGCGAGCGCCAGGACGCCGGCGCAGAGCATGAAGAAGAGCGCCGTCAGCGTGTACCAGACGCCAACCTCGGTGTTGTTGACGGCGGTCAGGTAGGAGATGCCCGGCGGCTGCGCCCAGACCTTGCGCAGGCGTTCCTTCTGCACCTCCTGCACCTCGGGCGGGACCGGCTGCTCGAGCAGCGCCTCGGGCGGCGGAAAGGGACCGGAGGGCGCGCGCGCCTCGATCGCGGCCTCGCGCACGGTCCTCGCCCGTCCGCGCCGGGGGTACGCCGCCGCCTCGGTCATCGCAGGCCGTCCAGGAACGTCGCGAGCGCCATCAGGTCGTCCTCCGGGATGTGGGGATAGGGCGGCATCCGGGCGTCGGGCTTCAAGTCCCGCGTGGCGCGGATCCAACGCGCGAAATCCTCGACCTCGTTCTCCAGGATCCCCGCCGCCAGGGACACGCGGCTGCCGACATGGGTCAGGTCGGGGCCGACGCGGCCGACATGCTCGGTGCCGCGAATGGCGTGGCAGGCGCCGCAGCCCTCGGCGCGGAACACCTCGGCGCCCCGGCGCGCGACCTTGCCCTCGGGCGGCGCCGCCGGGGCCGCCTCGTCGGCGAGCCACCGGGCGAAGTCGTCGGGGGCCATCACCACCGCCTCGAAGGCCATCTGGGCGTGGGCCGCGCCGCAGAACTCGGTGCACTGGCCGCGCCAGACGCCGATCTCGGTCGGGGCCAGCGACATCCGGTTGACGCGGCCCGGGATCATGTCGGTCTTGCCGCCCAGCGCCGGCACCCAGAACGAGTGTATGACCTCGTCGGCCGTGAGCACGATCTCGGACCGGGCCCCGGAAGGCAGGCGGATCTCGTTGGCCGAGACGACGTCGCCCTCCGGCGTCTCGTAGCGGACGCGCCACCACCACTGCTCGCCCTGGACGTGCACGCGCATGGCGTCGCCCGGCGCCCGCTGGTCGGGCATGAGCGACAGCCCCCAGAACAGGAGCGCTGCCAGCACGACCGTCGGAAAGACGACGCCGCCGCCGATGATCAGCCCCTCGGCCAGCCCGCGGCTGATCTTCCGCGGCCGGATTCGGGTGACGTAGAAGAAGGCGCCGTTGACGAGGACCCAGAGGACGACCGCGCCCGCGAGCAGCACCCAGAAGAGGGTCGCGAGCGCCTCCGCATCCTCCCCTGCCGTCGCGAGCACGGATTGCCGCCCGCCGCAGCCTGCGACGATCGAGGGCACAAGGATCGCGAGGCTCAGACGCACGCCGCGCAGCCCCCCGCGTGACGGAAGCGCGCGGCATCGAGCGCGGCTCATGGCCTCGAACCGGTTCGACCGCGCCGCGGCACGATGCGGCACCGAGCGCGCCGCGCCCCGCCCCATGCGCGCCCGGTCAGCATGACGTACGGTCTCTCCAGCGGGGGCCTCGCGGGGTGCACATGCAGGCTCGTTCGGGCGGCGCGGTACGGCGCCTGTGCCGTCCCTCCGCGATACCAGCGCCCCGGAGAGCCGACAACCGGCTCGCGCCGGTGCAGCCGCCTCTGGATGCGCACGAGCGGTCGGGATAAGGTCGCGCCCGTGCCGGCCGCCTCCGATACTCCCCTCCCGAACTCCGACCGGACGAACCCCGAGACGGACCGGGGTCGGTCCGGCCCCTACCGGGTGCTCGCCCGCAAGTACCGGCCGCAGACCTTCGCCGACCTGATCGGCCAGGACGCCATGGTCCGCACCCTCCGGAATGCGTTCGAGGCTGACCGGATCGCCCACGCCTTCATCCTCACCGGCATCCGCGGGACGGGGAAGACCTCGACCGCCCGGATCATCGCCAAGGGCCTGAACTGCGTCGGCGAGGACGGCACGGGCGGCCCCACGACCGAGCCCTGCGGCGTCTGCGAGCCCTGCACCGCTATCGCCGAGGGCCGCCATGTCGACGTGCTCGAGATGGACGCCGCCTCCCACACCGGGGTCGGCGACGTGCGCGAGATCATCGACGCCGTCCGCTACCGCGCGGCCTCGGCCCGCTACAAGGTCTACATCGTCGATGAGGTCCACATGCTGTCGACCTCGGCGTTCAACGCGCTCCTCAAGACGCTGGAGGAGCCACCGGCCCACGTTAAGTTCATCTTCGCCACGACCGAGATCCGGAAGGTGCCGGTCACCGTCCTCTCGCGCTGTCAGCGCTTCGACCTGCGCCGGATCGAGTCCGAACCGATGATGGCGATGCTGGCCCGCGTCGCCGAGGCCGAGGGCGCGCCCGTCGAGGGGGCGGCGCTCGCCCTCATCGCCCGCGCCGCCGAGGGCTCGGTCCGCGACGCCCAGTCCCTCCTCGACCAGGCCATCGCTCACGGCACCGGCGAGACCACGGCAGATGAGGTGCGCGCGATGCTGGGGCTCGCCGATCGCGGCCGTGTCCTGACGCTTCTCGACCTCGTCATGCAGGGCGACGCGGCCGCTGCGCTGGGGGAGCTCGCCGGCCAGTACGCCGATGGCGCCGACCCGCTCGCCGTCCTGCGCGACCTCGCCGAGATCACGCACTGGCTCTCGGTGGTACAGATCACGCCCGCGGTCGCCGAAGACCCGACGATCGGTCCGGACCAGAGAACGCGCGGCATCGAGATGGCGGGCCGCCTGCCCATACGGGCACTGACTCGGACCTGGCAGATGCTGCTCAAGGCCCTGGAGGAAGTCCCGCTTGCGCCGAACGCACTGATGGCCGCGGAGATGGCGATCATCCGCCTGACCCATGTCGCCGACCTGCCTTCGCCCGAGGATCTCGTGCGCCGCATCCAGGATGCGCCTCAGGTCCCGGCCGCGGCGGAGGCCCCGCAGCCGACCGCGGCCCGACCGACGCCCCCGTCGTCGTCGGCATCGAGCGCCCTCTCGCCGGGGGCGAGCGCCGTGCGACAGCGCGCCGAAGGCGTCCGCGGCGGGGCGCGTGCCGCCGCCGCGCAGGTCCCGGGACCGGCGCCGGAAACGGCCCTCGGCAGGTTCGCCGCGTTCGAGAGCGTGGTCGAGCTGATCCGGGCGAACCGCGACGTCCAGCTCCTGCTGGAGGTCGAGGAGACCCTGCGGCTCGTAAGCTACGCGCCCGGCCGCATCGAGTTCGCGCCGACGGACGGTGCGGCACCCGACCTCGCCCAGCGGCTCGGGCGACGGCTGCAGTCGTGGACCGGCGTGCGCTGGACGGTCAGCGTCCGCGGCAGCGGCGGCGGCGAGACCATGGCCGAGCGCCGCGACGCCCGACGGAACGAGATGCAGACCCAGGCGCGGGAGCATCCCCTGGTGCAGGCGGTGCTGGACGTGTTTCCCGGTGCCCGCATCGACGTCCGGGAGCCGGAGCCGGCTGCCGCTGGCGATGGCGATGGCCGTGCAGATGGCGACGACGCCGACTGGGATCCGATCGAGGAGGGGTAGACGCCCGGCGTCAATCGGAGGGCCACGCGCCCGGTTCGATACGGCCGAGAACCTCGGGGCCATCGGAGCCCGGGCGGACGACGTTGGCCACCCCTATGGGCTCGGGATAGATGCCGGTCGCCGCCTCGAACGGATCGTCGTGCCCGACGAGGACGCGGTTCGTCCCGGGCGCTGCAGTCATCAGCGGCAGCATCCGCTCGCGTATCGCGGCGAACTGGGCATCCGTATAGTCCTCGGCAGGCTCGAAGTTCAGCGCCGGTGTCTTGTCGTAGCGGCCGAAGACCAGATCGGCGGTCTGCCATGCCCGGCAGTACTCGCTGCCGAGCACCTCCCCGACCGGGATGCCCAGAGAAGCGATCGCCGCGCCGATGCGCTTGGCGGCCGTCCAGCCCGTCTCGCTCAGGGTCCTCTGCGTCGAGCAGTCGCCCATGACAGCATCGACCTGATCGGCATAGTCCGTCTCGGTCGCCGCATGCCGGATGAAGATGACGTGCCCGCCCTCGCGCAGCGCACCGACGAGCGTCTCGGCCTCCATCGCATCCGCCGCCGTCATGCCGGGAAACAGCGTGATAGCTGCAAGGTAGAGTGTCGGCGCCTTCATCCTCTCGCTCCCTCGCTGATGCAGCGAAGGGTTCGGTCCGACAGAGTGATTTGCTCCGGACCTTGCGGCGCCGTTGCCCGCCTTGCGACGCTCCCGGGGGCCGCGTATCCCGGTACCGACCCCGACCGGAGGAGCGAGTTGATGATGAAGGGAATGGGCGGCCTTGGCGACATGGCCAAGATGATGAAGGCCGCGCAGGAAGTTCAGACCAAGATGGCCGAGATGCAGGAGAACCTGAAGCTCATCAGGGTGGAGGGGGAAAGCGGCGCGGGCCTCGTCAAGGCCACGGCCACAGCCAAGGGCGAACTCGTCGGGCTCGAGATCGACCCCTCGATCTTCGAGGCCGAACAGAAGGAGGTGGTCGAGGATCTGATCCTCGCCGCGATCAAGGACGCGCAGGCGCGGGCGCAGGCGAAGAGCCAGGAGGAGATGCGGAAGCTGACCGAGGGCATGGGGCTGCCCCCGGGGCTGAACCTGCCGTTCTGAATTGCCGATGGGTGATCCCACCCGCGACATCGAGACGCTGATCGAGATGATGTCGAAGCTGCCGGGTCTCGGCCCGCGCTCGGCACGGCGGGCGGTGCTGCATCTCGTCCGGCGTCGGGGACAGGTGATGGCACCTCTGGCCGAGACCATGCGCGACGTCGCCGAGACCGTGCGTGACTGCGTCGTCTGCGGCAACATCGCGATGACCGAAACCTGCGGCATCTGCGCCGATCCCGAACGCGCCAACGGCGAGATCTGCGTGGTCGAGGGGGTCGCCGATCTCTGGGCGATGGAGCGCGCCGGCGTCTTCCGCGGGCGCTACCACGTCCTCGGCGGGCTGCTCTCGGCCCTCGACGCCATCGGACCCGAAGACCTCGGCCTGCCGCGGCTTGCCCGCCGGGTCGAGGCCGAGGGGGCCTTGGAGATCATCCTCGCGCTCGGCGCCACGATCGACGGACAGACCACGGCGCACTACGTCGCCGATCTTCTCGAAAGCCGGGTCAAGGTCACGTCCCTCGCGCAGGGCGTGCCCGTGGGCGGCGAGCTCAACTATCTCGACGACGGCACGATCGGCGCGGCGCTGAGAGCCCGCCGCCCGCTTTAGCCCGAACCCGCGATCTTCGCGCGGCTACGGTCCTACGGGGCACGCGCGTCGCGAAAACGCGGCCCGGCATGCCGGGGAGGCATGCGTCCGCGATCCGAGAGATCAGCGAGGCTCCTTGTCGTCCTCGTCCGACGTCTCCTCGTCGTTCGGCAGGTTGAAGAAGCTCTCGGCGTCGGGAACGCGCTCTTCCTCCTCCTTCATCTCCTCGCCGGTGTCGGTCAGGGTGAAAGTCTCGAGACCGGCGATGGCGGACGGAATCCGCGCTTCGCTCGGGTCCGCGGCGAGCGACTGCTCGGTCGAGACGAGCTTGCGCCGTTCGTCGTCGGTCATCGCCTCGCCTTCGGCGGCCTTCTTAGCGTTCGCCTTCTGCACCGCCGCGTCGAGTTCCGTCTGCTTGCAGAGGCCGAGCGCGACCGGGTCGATCGGCTGGATGTTCGAGATGTTCCAGTGCGTACGGTCGCGGATCGACTGGATCGTCGGCTTGGTGGTGCCGACGAGCTTGGAAAGCTGGCCGTCCGACAGTTCGGGATGGAACTTGACCAGCCAGAGGATGGCCGCGGGCCGGTCCTGCCGCTTCGACAGCGGCGTGTAGCGCGGTCCACGCCGCTTCTCCTCGCCGATCGCCGCCGCGTAGAACTTCAGCTTGAGCTTGTGTAGGGGGTTCTTCTCGCCCCGCTCGATCTCGATCGGCTCGAGCTGATTGTTGGCGACGGGGTCGAAACCCTTGACGCCCTGCGCCACGTCGCCGTCGGCGATACCCTGCACCTCGAGCTCGTGCAGTCCGCAGAAGTCGGCGATCTGCTTGAAGCTCAGCGTGGTGTTGTCGACCAGCCAGACGGCGGTCGCCTTGGCCATCAGCGGTTTGCCCTGCATCGTCGCTCTCCTTCAGGCACGGTTTCCCCGAGCGGTGAAACCATGTCGGCCCGTCTGGACCGGCTCCTCGATTTCGGGGATCATTCGCATATAGTCGCCAGAGCCTGCGGAGGAAAGCGGCAAATGCGCGTGCTTCTCATGGCGCTCCTGCTGGCCGGTCCGGCCGCGGCGGACGACGTCGCGGGCGACTTCGACTACTACGTCCTGGCGCTCAGCTGGCAGCCGAACTGGTGCGCGCGGGACGGTCGGGGCTCCGAGCAGTGCGAGGTGCCGCGGGGCTGGACGCTGCACGGGCTCTGGCCGCAGCACGAGCGGGGCTGGCCGCAGGACTGCACGGCGACGGTGCGCGATCCCTCCCGGCAAGAGACCGCGGCGATGGAAGACATCATGGGGTCGGGCGGCCTTGCTTGGTACCAGTGGAAGAAGCACGGTCGCTGCGCCGGCCTCGACCCCACCGACTACTTCGCGGCCGCCCGCGCGGCCTACGGCGCCGTCGAACGGCCGGACGTCCTTCGGCGCGTCGCTGATCCGATGCGACTTCCGGCTGAGGTCGTCGAGGCGGCGTTCCTGCGCGCCAATCCCGACCTGACTGACGCCGGCGTGCGGGTGACCTGCAAGGCGGGCTACGTCCACGAGATCCGTGTCTGCCTGACCCCGGAACTGACACCCCGTGCGTGCGGCGCCGACGTCAGGGCGGATTGCACGCTTTCGGACGCGGTCCTGCTGCCGATCGAGTGAGGCGGCCGGCGCATCCACAGGTAATGTTTACCCTACTGTCGTTCTAGCAGGTCGCGGCGTACTCCAGGGACAGATGTTAACCAAGAAGAAGGGTCACCGGGATGCCGACGCTCACCGCAGACAGCATGGTCGCTCGCGCAATTCTCGCCGCCAACCGGCCGATCCGATCGGCCGCCGCGCCGGTCACGCCCGAGCGGATGATGCGCCACGAGGAACTCGAGGTGTGGTACGACCCGCAGCACGCGTTCCTGGTCACCATCGGGTGCCTGGCGATCCGCGCCGCGACGGACGAGGGCCGGTTCTGCTGGCTGGTCCGGCAGAGCGGCGGGGCCGACGAGCTCAGCTTCGTCAAGTCCCCCTACGACGTGCAGCGGCGGCGCGACGACGATCGCGGGTCGCCGGTGCCGCATCCTGCGGTGACCGAGCTTGCCGCCTCGCTTCGCCGGGGCGAGGTCCGCATCCCGCTGGCGCCCACGGACTTCCGCGGCACCGGCGGGCTGCTCCGGCGCATCGGCGTCCACGGCATGCCCGGCTGGCTGGCGGGGTGGCTGATGCTGGTGATGCCGCGGATCGACCGCGCCATCTGGACCGGGCATCGCCGGACGCTCGAGGCGCGTCGGCTGCTGCGCGACGGGATTGCGGCCGGTCCCGGGGGCGTGCGGGCGGCCTAGTCTGCCGCCACCTCGAGGAAGATCTTGCCGACATGCGCCGAGGATTCCATCCGCCGATGGGCTTCGGCCGCGTCGGCCAGCGGAAAACTCCGATCCATCACCGGGGCGATCCGCCCGGCCGCGAGCAGCGGCCACACGTCGGCCCGCAGCGCATCGGCGATTCGCGCCTTGGCCCCGTCGCTCTGCGGGCGAAGGGTCGAGCCGGTGAGCGTCAGCCGGCGCACCATCACCTCGGCCATGTCGAACGCGATGTCCGTCCCCTGCAGGAATGCAATCTGGACGAGGCGCCCGTCGTCGGCCAGAGCGCGGACGTTCCGTGCGACGTAGGTACCCCCGACCATGTCGAGGATGAGGTCGGCACCGCCCTCGGCGCGCAGGATCTCGACGAAGTCCTCCTGGCGGTAGTCGATCGCCCGCTCGGCCCCCAGCTCGCGGCAGGCCGCGCATTTCTCGTCGCTGCCGGCGGTCGCGAACACCCGCGCACCGAAGGCCCGGGCGAGCTGGATCGCGGTCGTGCCGATTCCCGACGTGCCGCCGTGGATCAGGATCCGCTCGCCCGCCGCGAGGCCACCGCGCTGGAAGACGTTGCTCCACACGGTGAAGAAGGTCTCGGGCAGGCAGGCCGCCTCGCGCAGGCCTAGCCCCGATGGCACCGGCAGGGCGTGAGCCGCCGGCGTCGTCGCGTACTCGGCGTAGCCGCCGCCGGGCAGGAGCGCGGTGACCGCCTCTCCGACGCGCCATTCCGCGACCCCCGTGCCGATGGCGGCGACGTGTCCCGCGGCCTCGAGCCCCGGCAGGTCCGAAGCGCCGGCGGGCGGATCGTAGCGCCCCGAGCGCTGCAGCACGTCCGGCCGGTTCACGCCGGCCCACGCGATGCGGAGCGCGATCTCGCCATGGCGCGGTTTCGGCACGGCGCGCTCGACTTCGGTGAGGACGTCGGGCGGGCCGGGGCGCGAGATCTCCACGGCGCGCATGCGCGCCGGCAGGTCACTCACCCGTGGAGCTCATCGGCATCGCGCCGGGAAGGTCGGTGCGCACCCGCGCCGGAGGCCGCACGCGGCTCATCAGCCAGTTCGGGCCGGTCATGAGTGGCCGCAGGACCGGGTTCTCATTGACCGCGCCCTTGAGCTTCTCGATCCGCATGACGTCCTCGATCCGGCGATCGAGAAATCCCCAGGTATCCTGATGCTCGAGGCTGTCGTCGCCGAGCCAGAACAGCACCGTCGAGGCGTAGACCCCCGACAGCGTCGCCCGCTTGGTGTACCAGTTGGCGTCGGTCGACGTGTCGCCGAGCGCCGTCCAGATCCGGTCGGCGGTCTGCCAGACGGCGCGGGCGCCGTCGGCGGCGTATTGCGGGAGGGCGAAGAGCGTGGTGCCGCGTCGCGCCGCCTCGCGGTCCTCGATGGCCTCGATCCGGTAGCGGACCGCGGCGGCCACCTTGTCGCGAAAGCGCATGTCCTCGAGGTTCTCGGCGTTGAGCCGCTCCACCATCCGGTCGTCGCCCCGCTTGTGGTAGGCCAGCGCGAGATCGACGGGGCCCCGCGGAAACACGGCCCGCGCCTCGCTGTAGCTGACGCCTGAATCGCGTGCCGCGGCGCGCAGGGTCGCCTCGGACCAGCCCTCGAACGGGACGTGGACGAGGGCGGCGTCCAGAACCTTCTCTCGCACTTCGTCTGTCGGGTTCGCCATCTCGGATCCTGTCGTTCACACGGGTGGACAAGCTAGAACCGCATTGCTATCTAGCCACCTCCTGCAAGAACCGGAACTTTAGCAAGAAAGGTGGTGACACCACACATGCAGGTAAGCGTTCGCGACAACAACGTCGATCAGGCGCTCCGCGCGCTGAAGAAGAAGTTGCAGCGCGAGGGCGTGTTTCGCGAGATGAAGCTCAGGCAGCATTTCGAGAAGCCGTCCGAGGAACGGGCGCGCAAGAAGGCCGAGGCGATCCGCCGGGCCCGCAAGCTCGCACGCAAGAAGGCCCAGCGCGAAGGCATGCTCTAGCCCGCCGCGTGACCTTCCAACAGGCGCTCGGCGCCAGAAACCCCCGCGGGCGTGGCCCCGGGGGTTTTCGATTCCCCCTAGGGGGGTCGCTTGCGCCTCAGGCGCTCCGTTGCAGGGCGTCGCGTATCTCGATCAGCAGGTCCTTCTCGGACGGGCCCGCCGGGGCTTCGGGGTCGGATTCGCTCTGGGCCAGCCGCTCCGTCGCCTCCTTGATGCGGTTCACGCTCTTGACGAGGAGGAACACCGCCCAGGCGATGATGAGAAACTCGATGACCGCGGTGATGAAGTTGCCGTAGGCGAACACCGCCGCGGCCTCGCCCTCGCCGAGCGCGACGCCGAGCCCGGAGAAGTCGATGCCTCCCGTGAACAGCGAGATGAAGGGGTTGATGAGGTCCTCGACCATCGAGTTGACGATGGCGGTGAACGCGGCGCCGATGATGATGCCCACGGCCATGTCCATGACGTTGCCTCGGGAGATGAACTCCCGGAACTCCTTGATCATCGCGTGATGTCTCCATGCGGGGAACGAGATTCGGGCGGGTTACCCTGCGTAATTCGGCAAGACCAGCGCGCAGTGCTTCCAGCCTGCGGGATCCGCGCACAGCGGATGTTCCCCGACGCGGCGTTGCAGCAGGACCACGCCGTGCCAAGTCGCGATTAGAGAGGCACGGAGGCGACAGAATGGATGAGATGACCGACCACCCGATCGCGCAGCGCTGGGCGCCCGTGCGACCGGACGTGATCCAGCTCTACTCCTTCCCGACGCCGAACGGGCAGAAGGTCGGGATAGCGCTCGAGGAACTCGAGCTGCCCTACGAGGCGCACCGCGTAGTCATCGGCGACGACGATCAGAAGACGCGCGAGTTCCTGACGTTGAACCCGAACGGCAAGATCCCGGCGCTGATCGATCCGGAGGGCCCCGAGGGACGACCGCTTGCGCTTTTCGAGTCCGGGGCGATCCTCACCTGGCTTGCCGAGAAGACGGGTCGCCTCGGCGGCGAGGGCCGGGCGCGATGGGAGGTGCAGACCTGGCTGCACTGGCAGATCGGCGGCATCGGCCCGTTCTTCGGCCAGATGGGACACTTCGTGAAGCTGGGCGGCGCCAAGGTCGAAGACCCCTACCCGCGGGAGAGATACGTGGGCGAGAGCCGCCGCCTGCTCGAGGTGCTCGACGGCGCGCTCGAGGGACGGGACTGGATCGCGGGCGACTACTCGATCGCCGACATCGCCATCTGTCCTTGGCTGCGGACCGCGGTGACCTTCTACGAGGCGGGGGAGATGCTGCGCTGGGACGAGTTGCGGAACGTCCCGGCGTATCTCGAGCGGTTCCTGGCGCGGCCGGCGGTGCAGCGGGGGCTCGACGTGCCGCCGGCGCGGTAGGCCGCGCATCAGCGGCCGGCCCGGACCCACGCCCGAGCGCCCCTGCGCCTCGCATCGGCATCCCAGCGCCCTCCGCATGACGACGCGCCATACACTTTACGTCGGAGCGCTCCCCTCACCTCGCTCCGGTCGGTCGCCACCGCGGCGCAGCGGGAACGAAAGGGTTCCCATGCGTGGACGCGCCGGCACCTCGCTGCCGGAGTCGCATGACCACCGGATTGACGACCGGGGGGACGCTATTTCGGCTTGGCGGTGGGCGTCGGTCCGTGCGCCCGTCCCTCCCGCGGTTCAGACGGCGGTCCTCAGACTTTCCTCAACGTAGATCTCGCGCAGCCGCGTCGCGACCGGGCCCGGCCGGCCATCGCCGATCTCGGTCTCGTCGATCCGTACGACCGGCATGACGAAGGTCGAGGCGGAGGTGACGAACGCCTCGTCGGCGGCCTTGGCCTCCTCGACCGTGAAGGCGCGCTCCTCCACCGTCATCTGCGCCTCGCGGGCGAACCTCAGGACAGCGGCGCGGGTGATGCCGTGCAGGATCTCCTCGCCGAGATGCCGGGTGACGATGCGACCGCCGGCGACGATGTAGGCGTTGTTCGAGGTTCCCTCGGTCACCTGCCCGTCCTCGACCATCCAGGCGTCGTCGGCGCCCGCGGCCTTGGCCATCATCT